>CAZBKV010000119.1:0-7354 GCA_964492575.1 uncultured Verrucomicrobiota bacterium
CCCCCGCTATTCTGGCTATACTTTGAACCCCCAACTCCTCCTTCTCGCCCTTCTCTCCCAATGCTTTTCCCCATTTCCCAGGGGGGTAAAATCCGTTTCAAGAAAGTTTTGACACACATAAGAAACCGAGAGTTGGTATGGCGATTCGAAGTCGAAAATGGTGGATTTGGGTCAGCGTAGTAGCTGCTGTGGCAGTTGGGGGACAGGTCTTTCCTTTAGATCATTTGATTGGATTGATTTGGAAGATCATCCAGGTCTCCGGATTTTGGGGAACATTCCTTTTTCTGGTTGCCTATGTGATTTGTTGTGTCTTTCTGATTCCTGTTTCTCTTCTGACTTTTGGAGCGGGAGCGGCTTATGGAGTGATGCGGGGGACATTATTGGTTTGGATTGCAGCTACGGTTGGAGCGTGGGTCGGGTTTTGGATTGCTCGTTGGTTAGGCCGGGAAAAAATCTCCCGATTTATCCGCAGCGACCGGCGGCTTAAGGCCCTGGATCGGGCGATTGCCGTGGAGGGATGGAAGATCGTTTTCCTTTGTCGTTTATCCCCGATTTTTCCCTTTGCGGTTTTAAACTATTTGTTTGGTCTAACCCATGTTCATCCTCGGCATTACTTGATCGCTTCTTCTCTGGGTGTTTTTTTACCCAATTTTCTATATGTCTACATTGGTTATCTGGCTGCGAAAGGGATCAGCGGAAAAAGCGTCACTGTTACGCATTGGATTCTTTATATTTTAGGATGCATAGCCACTATCAGCGTAGTCATTATTTTGACTCGGATGGCACGTCAGGCTTTGGCTGCTTATGAAAAAGTTGAGGACCCCGGCTCTACTCTTACACGGCCCGATGAGTCTTGATCGATTCTTGCAAGCGGTTTTATCCTTCCTTCTGATGCCATCGGGTGATTCGGGTTTCCAATCGAGCCAGCTGTTCCGGAGTGGTCACCAGGTTCGGAAAATCCCGATATAATTGCTCGATCGTTGGAACCTCGCCCCACGCCGTCAGTGTAAAGGCTTCCACAAGGAGGTCTTCTTGGAGTCCTAAGTTTCGAGCTCGACGTTGATACCGCTTTCGGAGTTGTTCTCGCCATTCGTCCAGGTTTGCCGGGGCCGTGATTTGATGGCGTCCTACCCATGGAAGCCATTCCCGGATCTGGGATTGGTGACACCAGCTCATCTCCACAATCCGGTCAAATACCGGACCGATGTCTACTACTAGTTCGTACCCTTCGGAAGAGACACAGTAGCTATCCAGCACCGATAAGATGACCGGTGTCTTTTTAGGAACTCCCGGACCGGATTCTTCTGGGTATTCGGGGGCATATACATGGGGTACATTGATCAAGTAAGCCACTTTTCGAATCGCCTGGGCGACTGCCAGATGGTCAATATGAATTCCGGCCAGTGGATCGTTCGGCAACGGGGGACAGAAAAGGTAGTCTGGCTCAAATTCCCGAATCGCTTTCCATAGAGCCGGAAGGAACATGGGTTCTTGATCCCAGCAAGCCTCCCGAGGAATCCGTCCATCCGGCAAACGGAGAACCTCTAGTTCGTATCCACCGATTTGAGCTGAGGCTTTCTGCTCTTGAAGTCGGATTCGATGGGTCTCCTCACGAGATAGTCGATGATGTCCTGAGGCACCGTCTGTACAAATCAACACCCGTTTTCGAACCGTTTCCCCGCCAGGCCAAAGGAGAAACGTTCCGGCTGCTGTCAGCTCAAAGTCATCAAAATGAGCATGCACAAAGAGAAGTCGCATCCCTTTCTCTCCTTTTCTTTGAAGAGAGAAACGTTCCTTCCAGTCGCTTCCCTTACTGCCTTCGGTGTTGGCTTTGTGTCCGTCTTTGCATCATCTCCTTCCGCCGTTGGTTAGAATAACAATTTGGCGGCCAATTCTTTACAATCAATTGATGCATGCGTTCTACCACCGAGGCATAGCGGGGATCATTGGCTAAATTGTGTAATTCCTGGGGATCCCGGAAATGATCATACAATTCTCGTCCCTGACGTCCGTTATCCCATTCTACGTACCGCCAACGCTCTGTCCGCACCGAATGGCCTGGGATCCCACGACGATCTACCTGCGTATAAGCCGGTCGATCCCATCGAGCATGGGGATTTTCTAACAGCGGCTTGAGGCTTACTCCTTCCAAGTGCGGTGGCAGTGGGAGTCCACACAGCTCTGCCACGGTGGGATAGATATCTACAAATTCCACCGTCCGCGGACAGGCCACCCCGTGCGTCGGAACCCCAGCTCCTGCAAAGATTAGGGGCGCTCGAGCTGATTCCTCAAACGTGCTTCGCTTAAACCACAGCCCATGTTCTCCAAGCAGATATCCGTGGTCGCTCCAGAAGACGATCAACGTTCGATCCCGAAGTCCCAACCGATCCAGGGCAGCCAATAACCGACCGATCTGGGCATCCACAAACGAAATGCAGGCGTAATAGGCCCGTTTGGCTTGCCGGGCTTGCTCCAAGGTTACCCCAAAATGGGGCCACGGTCGGGTGGAGGCCAAGGCCAGAGGAGGTACATCTTTTACATCTTCCTTGGTTACCCGAGGAACGTGAATTTTCTCCAGCGGATAGAGATCAAAGTACTTTTTGGGGGCAATATACGGACAATGTGGACGGTAGTATCCTATAGCAATAAACCACGGTTCATTTCGATGTTCTTCCATCAGTCGGATGGCAGCATCAGTGCCGATGCCATCGGTTTGGTCTTCGTCCGGCCCGTCTGCAGCCAGGAAACTTAAGGAACTACCGAGGCCACGGCGCGGGGTAAAATTAATGATTTTGTCCTCTTCGTCCTTATCCCGACCGCGGGGATTGACGAATTCATCCCACGACATCGGGTCATCCAACCCACTGGTTCCGATCTGCCCTGGGTTTCCGTAGTGATAGATCTTTCCAACTCGAGCGACGAAATAACCGTGTTGCCGGAACAGTTGGGGGAGTGTCACCACATCCGGAACAACCGACCGAAAATGCCTCCGAAGATCAAACACCCGCACCGTATCCGGTCGAAGCCCAGTCATCAACGAAGCTCGGCTTGGATTACAGAGCGGGAATTGGCAGTACGCCCGATCAAATCGAACTCCTTCCGCTGCCAAGCGATCGATGTTAGGAGAATGGACAATAGGATTTCCGTAACAGCCCAGATTATTATTCATGTCGTCTGTAGCAATGAACAGGACATTCAATCGTTGAGCTGCCTGTGCCCCCAGCCATCCGCTTAGGGCCAGGAGTAAGAACGTCCGGATCCGATGGGAAATCACTTGTGCTCTCATAGCTTTAAGAGTGCGAAGTTCTCCCTCTGTCGTGCAAGAGGAAAACCAATTTTTCCTGAGGAAAACCTCTTTCCCATCCTTATTCATCCATTTCTCCTGGAAAAACGGTGTAAAGCAGGCTCTCTTCTTGATCTGCTGATTTACTTCTGCAAATCGCTCTTTGCCAATCGCTGGATTTCTCTCCATTCTTCTTCCCAGCGTTGGGCGAGTCGGTTGACCAATCCTGGGTACTTTGCTGCGAGGTTATGCGTTTCCGAACGGTCTCGGGCCAGATCATACAACTCCCAGGGTTTGCCTCGGTCGGCTACGATTTTCCAGGTACCGACTCGTAACGCCCGGTTCCCTTCATGGAGCCACCAGAGCGTTCGATCCGGCCAGGTCTGGTCCTGCTGAAACAGGGGGACTAGGCTCCGTCCCTGGGGAGGTGGGATAGGGATTCCGTTCCAGCGTTTCGGCCACGTCCCTCCTGCCAGTTCTAGAATTGTTGGAGCCAAGTCGATCACATGTCCTGGTGCCCGTCGAATGGCTCCATGATCTTGAATTCCGGCTGGCCAGTGGACGATCAATGGGGTGGCAATCCCTCCTTCCTCGACCCAAGTCTTATGCCGTCGAAACGGTGTGTTTGCTGCCCGGGACCAACCCGGTCCTAGACAAAGAAAGGTTCGCCCGGATCCCATTGGTGCCTTGGGGTCATGCCCATCCCCCCGTACCATAATCTCTGCACTGGCTCCATTGTCGGAGAGGAAGAAGATTACCGTATTTTCCCATGCCCCCATGGCTCGAATCTGATTCAAAACGCGGCCGATTTCATGGTCCATCTGATCCACCATCGCCGCATGAATGGCCATCTTTGTGGCTTGGAATCGTTGTTGTTCGGGAGTCAGATCCTTCCAGGCCATCTCATGTCGAATTTCCCCTGGCCCGAGGATCTTATAGGCGTTTGGGAAGTAGTAAGGCGGACCGATCTGCGGTTCGATGGGAGAAAGTGGGGCCTGGAGCAGTCCCATTCGTTGCTGCCGTTCCCATCGGGCCTTTCGGATTTGATCCCAGCCTACTTGATATACAGGCAAATACCGTTGGATATCCTCCTGCGGGGCCTGAAGAGGAAAGTGCGGTGAAGTAAAGCAAAGATAAAGGAAGAACGGGCGATCGGAATAACGTCGTTGGTGTTCTTTCAAGAATTGAATGGCGTAATCTGCAATTGCCGTTGTTGCGTAATATCTAGAACCTGGCTGAACCGGGGGGAGAGGCTTGTCATCCAAAAGATGGCGTTTGGGGTAAAAGTACCGATTATGATCTTCCAGACTGTAGGAATGATCAAACCCACCTGCGAGTCGGGGACCATCAATATGCCACTTTCCGGAGTGATAGCATCGATAGCCATACCGCTTCAGATATTCAGGTAACAAGCGGGCCCATCGTGGCCGTCGGCCGGCGATTCCACCGCGCAGACCTGGAACCTTGTCCCGTCGCACAGCTTGCGCATAATAGCCGGTCATCACAGCCGCTCGCGTGGGCCAACACCGCGTTGTATTGTAAAACTGAGTGAAACGGAGTCCCTCGGCTGCCAGACGATCCAAATTTGGAGTGTGAATCTCTCCTCCATAACATCCTGCATCTGAAAATCCCATGTCGTCGGCCAGGATCAGCGCTACATTCGGTCGTGGCGGCAAAGAGGATGGCAGGCACTGAAAGCCGCCGAATAAACCGATCAAGCCAATCCCCAAAAGACTCAATACCCGGCCTTTTCGAAAGTGTTGGAAAATTCTGCTATGGAAACCATTTGAGGAAGACAAACGTTCGACGTACTTAAAAGATAAAAAGTTTTTCGAGCGCTTTTTCATGATCACCCTCCTATTTCTTCCTATTTCTTTTTGTTCTTGTTTATGCTTTTGTCATAAGCCCAAATGGCAAGGTCTACCTCCTGAACCGTCCACTCTAACTCTTTTGCTAGATTCCGGAGTTTATTTAAATATTGCTTATAATCTTCTATTGAAAAATCATCGCGCTTTTCCTCTCCGAATAATTGACGCCATACTCGAAAGTCAATTACCCCATATTCTTCCGGAAACGTCAAGGCCAAGATTGCCGAGGCTACCGGCACGCCTACCCCACGCAACAGACATAAAATCCCGAGCCGCAATTCAACCTCATATTCCTTGTCGGGATGAGTTATTTGAAACGCGGTTTGGGTTATCGTTCTGACTAATTCCTCTGAATTAGATTCCCTTCGCTTCTTCTGCCGATTGTACTGCTTGCCTAATTTCCATCGCAAAATTTCGTCGAATTCTAAAAGCGTCAGATAAAATGGATTCCGCTTTTGACGAAGAGACTGGAGTTTTTCCTTTAGGTCTTTTGTCTTTTTATACAGCTCTTTTATCTCCTTATAATCCTTGCTCGCAGTCCAATAGGATTGAATTTGGGAGGCTGTTATCATCTTTGCCTGCTAGGGGGTTAACTTGAACTTAAAAGTCTTCTTCTCCTGGTGCCCCCGCCCGGACTCGAACCGGGACCAGCGGTTTAGGAAACCGCCGCTCTATCCACTTGAGCTACGGGGACATCTCCGCCTTCCTTTTTCTGGAAGGCCTGTCTTCTCTCCACATTTCCAATACTTCCACCCAAATGGCAAGCAGAAGTTTCGGTCTCCGATCGCTTCGGCTCCCTTTCATGGGCTTCTGCGGCGGCCTGGAACAGATCGCCTTAATCCTTTTGCTTTTCCTTTCTTATCTGTTCCTTCAAAGGCAGAAAATGGCCCCCTTTCCTTTCAGAATTCCATTCCGGCGAAGAGATCGAGTTGGGGGGGGGGCGGGCCTTCTTTGAGGGTTTGACGGGTACGACGGTGGCGAGAGATCGGGCGGACTTTGCCGTCGGGAGTCAGCTCGGCTTCTTCCAGGTTACGGAGGATTTGGCGGGCTCGCTGGATGATCGGCTCGGGAACGCCGGCCAGGCGGGCCACCTGGATCCCGTAGCTTTTGTCGGCTGCGCCTTCGACGATTTTATGGAGAAAGACGATCTGGTCTTTCCATTCCCGGACGGCGACGTTGTAGTTTTTGACACGCGGGAGGCGGCCCTCCAGTTCGGTCAGTTCATGATAATGGGTAGCGAAGAGAGTCTTGGCGTGAACGACATTGTGGAGGTATTCGACGATGCTCCAGGCTAGACTTAGGCCATCGAAGGTGCTGGTACCGCGGCCGACTTCGTCCAGGATAATGAGGCTTTTGGGAGTGGCGTGGTGGAGGATTTCGGCGGTCTCACTCATTTCGACCATGAAGGTGGACTGACCGCGGGCTAGATCGTCGCTGGCTCCGATGCGGGTAAAGATCCGGTCCACCAGATCGATCCGCGCGGAACGGGCCGGGACGAAGGAGCCGATGTGAGCCATGATGGTGATCAGGGCGACCTGGCGAATGTAGGTGCTTTTGCCGGCCATGTTGGGGCCGGTGATGAGGGCGATTTGGATCTGGTCGTTCAGTTCGGTATCGTTCGGGACAAAGTGTTCTTCGAGCTGGACTTGTTCGAGGACGGGATGGCGTCCGTCGCGGATTTCCAATCGGCCTTCGTCTTTGACGGTGGGGCGGCAGTAATTGTACAGACGGGCGGTTTCAGCCAGGGAGGCAAGGGCGTCCAGCTCAGCCAGGGCATGGGCCGTGCGCTGGATCGGTTCCAGTCGATCGAGGATTTGGGCACGCAGGTTCTGGAAAAGTTCTTGTTCCAGGCGGACGGCCCGTTCTTCGGCGCCAAGGATCTTGGCTTCCATTTCTTTGAGTTCAGGAGTGATGAAACGCTCGCCGTTGGCGATGGTCTGTTTGCGAATGTAGTCCGGGGGGACCTTGTCCAGATTGGCTTTGGTGACTTCGATGAAGTAGCCGAAAACGGCGTTGAAACGGATTTTGAGGCTTTGGATGCCAGTCCGTTCGATTTCGCGCTGTTGGAGTTGGGCGATCCATTGTTTGCCTTCGCGGGCGGCGCTACGGAGTTCGTCCAGTTGGGAATCGAAGCCGGGACGGATGACGCCGCCTTCTTTCAGTGTAGCGGGCGGGTCTTCGACAAGGGCCCGTTCCAGCAGAT
>CAZBKV010000120.1:0-7328 GCA_964492575.1 uncultured Verrucomicrobiota bacterium
CCCTGAGCATTCGAAAGGGAATTGGAAGGTAGGGCGCGCTGTCCTCAGCGCGCCGAGATTAAGACTCGAGGGATGATTTCTTTTCCCATTCTTTTCTATGCTCTCCGCGAGCGTAGCTACATGACGTTTGCTTCCCAGTGTAGCTTCCGAAAGTCGTGTAACTTATCGTCGCAAGACGGTAGAAAATTTTTCCAAAGCACCCCGCCTTCCGCTGAGGATTCAATCCAGAAACATCGCATCTCCATAGCTATAGAAGCGGTAACGAAGTCGCACGGCTTCTTCATAGACGCGAAGCAACCGTTCCCGTCCCCACGTCTCTCCAGGAGAGACAAACGCGCTAACCAGCATAAGCAACGTGGAACCCGGCAGATGGAAATTCGTAATCAACGCATCAACAACCTGAAATTGGAAGGGGGGGTAAATAAAAAGATCCGTCCGTCCGGTCCCGGCACGAATCTCTCCATGGTATTGTCGGACAATCCATTCCAGGACCCGAACCGTGGTCGTTCCAACTGCAATAATTCGTCCTCCTCGTTCTCGAGTCTGCCGAAGTCGTTCTGCGGCTTCTTCCGACACTTCGAAAGGCTCCGAATGCATTCGATGTTCTTCCACCCGTTGGGTGCGGACCGGCAGAAACGTCCCCGGCCCTACATGTAGCGTCACATACACGATCTCCACTCCCTGTTCCTGAATCTGCCGGAGCAATTGGGGGGTAAAATGAAGCCCAGCCGTCGGGGCAGCTACCGAACCTGGCCTTCGAGCATACACCGTTTGGTACCGCTCTTCGTCCAATGAGGAAGCCCCGGTCGGACGTTGGATGTACGGTGGAAGCGGTGGTTCACCATAGGCATGCAAAATCTCCAATAACGGCTGTGGGGTTTCGAACCGAACCACTCGATATCCTTCTTCCCGACGTTCCACCACCTCCGCGCGCAGGGCTGGTGCTTCGGAACGACGGGGCAAGATCTCAAGCCGTGTCCCAGGACGGAGTTTTCGAGCCGGCTGGGAAAGAACTAGCCAGACGTTTTCCTCTGCCTGAGGTTCGATCAGGAGCAGTTCAATCCGCTCCATCCGTCCTTCCCGATGGGCCCATAACCGGGCTGGGATCACCCGAGAATCATTCAAAACCAATGTATCCCCTGGCCGTAGGTATTCTACAATATCGCGGAAACGACGGTGCTCCACCGATCCGTCCTTCCGATGAAGCACCAACAAGCGGGATTGATCACGCTCAGGCGCCGGCTCCTGAGCGATCAATTCCTTCGGCAACTCGTATTGGAACTCGGAAAGATCCATCCCTGCGCGTTCCTCCAATACCTTACCCTTCTTTAGGAAGCAACCCGAGGTGATAGAAAATCCGATCCTCTCTCCAGGGCTCATCTGAAAAATCGGCTAGGCGGTTTGAATGGAAGAGTTTCTAGGAGAGAAAACGACGGATTGAGGACATGACCGCAACGGGTTGGGAGGATAAAGAAAGGAATTTCTTGCGGCGGCTTGAGGACAAGCCGCCCTACCTGCCCCTGAGCATTCGAAAGGGAATTGAAAGGTAGGGCGCGCTGTCCCCAGCGCGCCGAGATAAGAAAGCGAACGGAGACTTTTCGGACAAGCTCTAGGGATCATACGGAAAAAATCGATTAGGGGAGGTAAGAAGAAACGGGAACCTGTTGACGCGCAACGGCATGAGGAGGGAGAGATCCACCGTCTGACGAGGGGAGCTATGCGGACTTCGGAAGCCATGCTGAGATTCGAACGCACGGTCTCTACGCTCGGGAGAGCGGGGATTGGAAAGCCGGTTTGAGGGCATGTCGGACCCGATAGGTTCAACGTCCCGGAGAAAGATCGAGGGAGCGAAGGCGATAGAAACGATAAGGCGGTAGAGGGGTTGGATCGGTCAGGATCATGGAAGAATCGATGGCGGTGAAGGTTTGCAAAGGCTCCCAATGTTGCCAATCGGTGGTGGCCTCGAGGACATATTGTCGGCCGGGTTGGACGCTCACGCGTAGTTTGATCCCTTCCTCGGTATATTTGATCGCCTCGATGCGCAAAGGCGGTGGCGGAGTGGTTTCGAATTGAATGGTGACTGTGGCCTTTTTGCTGTAGGCGTATCCGTCCCAGACTTTGTAGGTGAAGGAATCGGTTCCCCGGACTTGGCTTCCGGCAAGGAAGACGAAGTTTGTGCCGATGCCGGTGACGAATCCTTTCTTAGGACCGCGAAGGATGGCGACATGAAGGGGATCGCCATCTTCGTCTTGGATTGGGAAGTGAATCGGGACGGTTGTTCCTGGATGGACTTGTAGGACCAGATTAGTGGCGATGGGGGGATGATTATCCGGCTCAACTAGGATTGAGACCGTTCCTTTTCGGCTCCAGAGATCGCCGTCAAAGGCACGGAAGGTAAATCGATCGGGGCCGAGGAAGTTCGGCTCAGGAGTATATTGGGCCTGTTTTCCGTGGAGGGTTAACTTTCCGTGGTGGGGAGGCTGGAGGATCTCGATGGTAAGCGGGTCCCACTCGCCGTCTTTAACCGGCAGATCAAATTCCTTGGTTTGCCCGGTCGTGACATGCAAGGTCAGGCACCATGCTTTGGGGGCTGTGTTGGTGGTGGTGACGGTGATTTGGACGGTAGCCGGTGGGCCTGGTTCCCACGGATCGCGGGCACGGAACTGGAATTGATCAAGACCGACGAAGTCGTGGTCGGGTTGGTAGGTGCAGAGGTCGCCGTCTAATTTGGCGGAGCCATGTTGGGGAGGTTGAACCAGCTCGAACGTAAGGGGTTCTTCATCGGGATCGTCGGCCTGAAGTTGGATTTGGATGGTATGATTGGTCCGAATGGTTAGTTTCTGGGATTGGGCGATAGGGGGGTTGTTTCGGTCCACTACAATGAGCGTAACGGTCGCTTCCGGGCTTTGGACTTTGCCGTCGCTGGCACGGTAGACGAACTGGTCTTGGCCGACGAATCCGTGTTTCGGGAAGTAAGTGGCCACGTCGGGATACATCCACAGTTCGCCATGTTGGGGATTTTGAACGACCTGGAACGTGAGTCGATCCCCGTCCGGATCCGACGCCGCGAAGTTGATGGTCACAGAGGTATTGCGGTTGAGGGTGATTTGTTGGTCGTGGACACGAGGCGGGTCGTTGACGGGACGAACCCGGATGCTGATGATGGATTGACCGGCCTGACCGGTGCTGTCGATGGCCCGGTAAGTGATGGAGTCGGTTCCGTTCCAATCCGGATTGGGGGTGTAGAGGATCGAACCGTCGGGTTCCACCTGGATGGTTCCGTGCTGCGGAGGAAAGACCTTTCCGAGATGGATCGGGTCACCGTCCGGATCGGTGTCATTTTGAAGAGGATGGATGCGGACGGGCGTATCTTCATCGGTTTGAACCCAGTCCGGATTGCATTGAGGTGGATCGGGGACAGGAGTGATGACGATCTGAACCTTTCCGAAAGCGGTTCCTCCTAAGTCGTCCTGGACAGTATACTCGAACGAATCGGATCCGAAGTAGTTGGTTGCGGGGAGATAGAAGATGGTTTGGGTTTTGGGATGAATCTGGGCGATTCCATGAAGCGGACGGCCTACCGTAACTAGTTTGAGCCCGGTTCCCATGACGGGATGGTCGTTGGTTAGGACGGTGATTTCGATCGGGGTATCTTCCGGAATCCGGACAAAATCCGGTTGGGTTATGGGGACATGATAGCCTTTGCGGGCTCGGAACCAGACGTTTTGCACATCGTGTAGATCGGCCGGATCCCAAACGGTCAGTTGAACCAGCGCATCCCCTTCCCAATCAGGAGAGAGAGGATAGACGTGCAAGACCTGATTTGTATCGATCGTGGCTTCGACGGCGCCCTGGAGGACCTGGACCTGCCAACGGAGCTGATCGATCGGATCGTCCAGATCCACGACGTATTGTTTGAGATCGATCGGATAGAACGGTGTACCGGACGCCACAGTCTGATTGGGAATTTCCAAAATATCCGGTGGATGAGGCAGGCGAGGTCGGGGCGGTCGGTATCCGGTTCGTTCCGGTCCACCGCGGAACATCGGCCAGAGGAGATCCCAGGGTTGGATCTTGACTGGAAGCTCCCAACTATAAATGGAAAAACGGTCTTTGGGTTCCCAATCCACCCCGTCCCGTAGAGTGATTCCGTAATCAAACACAGTCGCTACGACGATGTCCAACTCGCCATCTTCATCCAAATCGCACAGAACCGGCGCACCGGTTTTCCCTGCGGCTCCTCCTCCTACCACGGACTCCATCACCAAGGCGTCAAAGGGAGCTTCCGGGTTCAGATCCAAACGATTTCCTTTCCGATCCCAGGCCACCACACCGCCTATCGCTTCTTCAAACCCGCTTTGCCAGTACACCCATCCGTTGCCCATCAAGACACTGATCACTCTTGTCTTCCCATCCCATCGAGCTACTGTCACCGGACTGCGCAATGCCCGCATCCCATCCCGCACCGTCGGCCATCCCAGCTCTTCCATTCCGTCGGCGCGCAGGACATGAATCCGCCCCGAGCGCCAACTTGGGGCAATGATTTCCAATCGACCGTCTCGGTTAAGATCTACCAGCGCGGCTTCGCCCACAAACGATTCGCCGGTCAAGACCGGCCAGCCGTCTCGAACGGATCCGTCGGCATTCAACACGTACAAGCCCCCGTTCCGAGAAGGCCGTTGTTGAGAATCATCATACAGCCCTACCACAACCTCGCATTGTCCATCGTCGTCCAGGTCCCCAATCACCGGCGAAAAAGCAACTAGCGCGGGAAACGAATGCGTCCAGATCGGTCCCTCCGGGTGGTCCAAATCGTAAGCGCTGATCGACTGCCGACTGCTTACCGCTACGATCTCCAGCTCCGGATCCTCGTCCAGATTCCCCACCACCGGAAACAACATCGGCTGTTCAATCTCGATGTCTCCCCGTACGTTCAGGGCCCAGGAAATGACCTTTGTCCCATCCCCACGGAACACGGCCAGCTCCCGCATCACCGGTCCTCCCGGCCGACGCCGCGTGGCACAGGCCACCACCTCGTTCCGTCCATCTCCGTCCACATCCGCAATCAACTTGCCGATCTCAATCCCCTCGACCTGAACCGGCCAGCCGGCCACCGGCGCCCCATCGCAATGAAAGGCAAACAAACGACCCTGCTCATCTGCTCCGGTCACCACTTCCAATCGTCCGTCCCCATCCAAATCCCCCACCGCCGGCACGTCGCTATACGGTAGCCCGGTCCCAATCGGCCGCTGCCACAACTCCTTCCCATCCGGCTCCAGGACATGCAGGATCGTAGGACGACCGGATGGACTGCCCGGTTCGACAACCAAGATCTCCTGTTGCCCGTCCTGATCCAGATCCGCCACCGTCACTTCCCGCCAATCGTTGGTCGGGAAATCTTCCTGAGCCTGCAAGTGAATCGGCCACCCCAAACGGGTCTGATCCGTCAGATAAATCAACCGATTCGTCACTGCCCCAATCAACCGATCCCCATCCCACAACGACAAGCGGAGGCTATAAAAATGGTTCGGTTGAAGCCGGGACGTATCCCACACGGCCAAGTCCCGACTTCCGTCCGGATAGGTTTGAGGGTCGGACGGAGGCTCGATCCCTTTCTGGGACCAAGTGGTAGGCCGCCATTGATCGGACCAATCCACTTGCACCCGGCCGGGTTTCCCAAACGTCGTCCCCCGAATCCGAACCTTCTTTCCAAAGACCAGAACGTCCCCTATCGCCGGAGAAACAAGCCGAAGGTTTTGAATCCAAACCCGTCCTTTTGCCCAGGCGATCTGCCCCAGATTGTCTTGCACAGTCAACTGAAGTTGCAACGGGCCGTCCGGAAACCGGGTCGTATCCAATCGGCTCACAAGGATTCCACTCGAGACGGCTTCATTCCCTTCTCCAATCCGTGTCCACGTCTCTTCTCCTTCCGGCCGAGCTTCCAACCTCCAAGCGGTTACATGAGGACCGGAAATCTGCCCCCGAACCGAGACGACGCCAGACCAGACTTCTGGAAGATCGAGCCGGACCTCCGGTAGCGGTTGAACCACCGCCACCGCCCGAGCCACGTTCAATCGTCCCCCGCGAATCCGGAGATTCAGATCGTCCGCCGTTTGAACTAGGGCATTCCGAACCTGCTCTGCCGTAAACTCCGGATGAACCGACCAGAGCAAAACCGCCGCCCCACTCACATGCGGCACTGCCATCGAAGTCCCGCTCAGGACCAGATAGTGGGCATTCAGCCAAAGGGACAAAATCGATTGCCCCGGCGCAGCAATATCCACCCAATCCCCATAGCTGGAAAACAACGCCCGCTTGTCCCATGCAGTCGTGGCAGCCACGGCCATGGTCTCCTCCAAGGCCGCCGGATAAAGGGGTCGTTGAGACCGGAGGTTTCCGGCCGCACAGACGACCAGGACCCCTGCCCGCGCTGCATCCCGCACCGCCTCCGACAACGCCACACTCTGATCAATCGTCCCCCAACTCGCATTCAAGACCTGTGCCCCATGTTCCACCGCGTACCCAATCGCCTCCACCACATCCGCCACATCTGCTTCCCCCTCCTCATTAAACGCCTTTAAAGCCATCAACCGCACCTTCCACGCCACCCCGGCAATCCCCCGACCATTATCACTCACCGCCCCGATAATCCCTGCCACATGCGTCCCATGCCCATGGTCGTCGATCGGATCTGGGTCATGACTCACAAAATCAAACCCCAGCCAGTCGTCGATGTATCCATCCTGGTCATCATCTACGGCGTTTCCTGGGATCTCTTGGGCATTCGTCCAGATGTTACTCGCAAGGTCAGGATGGAAGTAGTCGATCCCTGTATCAATGACGGCCACAATGATCCGATCTGATCCCACCGTCCTGGCCCAAGCTTCCGGAGCATGAATATCGGCACCAGGTTTCCCCCCTTGTTCGCCGGTGTTGTGAAGATTCCATTGTTGGAAGAACTCCGCATCGTTGGGGATTCGGCCTTCTTCGGTGGCAGAAAAAATTCGAATCGTTCGATCCGGCTCTACCCAAACCACTCCGGGTAAAGTCTCCAGCCGCGCCTGAATTTCCGCCGGATCCGCTGTGGGATTGACCGCCCTTGCCACTGCCAGGCAACGCCACACCGGAGGTGGCGAAAACGATTGCCGGGCGATGGATCGACTCGACGGCATCAAGGGACGAAGCTGGATCCCCAGGTTCTGAAAATCCAAAAACTGCATCAGACGCACCGATTGAGGGCTCCGAAACCGAACCAACCATTCCGCACCCTCGCCATGGCCTCCCAGCCCAAGCCATAGAACCCAAAGTCCGAAAAGGATCTTCCATCT
>CAZBKV010000121.1:0-7238 GCA_964492575.1 uncultured Verrucomicrobiota bacterium
CTGGGATCAGGAAAAGCCACCGAGGGCTATAGAGGAGATAGAACCGGAGCGTACGCCAGCCGTCACGGAACGTCCGAAGATGGGGACGACGGCTCCTTCGAGCATCGGGGCGCAAGGTGATGGGGACCTCGGTGATTCGTGCCCCGTACAGAGTGGCTTTGATCAGCATCTCATTTGCAAATTCCATTCCGGTACATCGAAGATCCAGATTTAAGATAAAATCTCGACGAAATGCTCGCATGCCGCAGTTGATGTCATGGACCGGGACCCCAAACCACCAACGGGCGAGCCAGGAGAAAAAGGGATTGCCGATCCATCGATGGAGCCAGGGCATGGCACCAGGTTGAATCGATCCGCCGCCGGAAGGGAGTCGGCAACCCTGGACCAGATCGTATCCTTCCCGGAGTTTTTGGAGGAACGGCTCGATGGCGGTCAGGTCATAACTATCGTCGGCATCGGCCATTAGGATGAATCGACCGCGGGCTTGTTCGATTCCGGTGAGAAGGGCGTGGCCGTAGCCGGGGCGGGGTTCATAGAGGACGCGGGCCCCGGCTTGTTGGGCGATGCGGCCGGAACCATCCGTACTCCCGTTGTCGACTACGAGGACCTCTCCCGAAACGCCGAGTTGTTGAAGGGTTTCCAGGGCTTTTCGGACGCAGATGCCTACGGTTTCTGCTTCGTTTCGGCAGGGGAGAAGAACGGTCAACTCGAGGGGTTCCGCTATTGCGGGACCGGCCTGGTGGGATGTTGTATTTGTTTTGTTGGAAGACATTCCTCGTTCCAGGGGTTCATTTTCTTTTACCCTGTTTGGTCTGGAGAGGAAGAATGCAGAGAGATTTTCGCCTGGAGCAAGGAAATCTTTGGCTTGGGGGAAGGATTAGAAGGGTCAATTGATATGCTAACAAATGGATGTTCAGAATAGGAGCTTTTGAGCCCCAATATAGCTTTCCGGGTGGCCGAGATTTCCCTCGACCACCCGGAGGGAAGGTTTGGGTTAGGGATTGCTATTTAAGATTTCTCTGGGCGTGGGAAAAGGCGGTTTTTCGCCAGGTCAGCCCATGTAATTCCTCTACGACTTTTCGTAAGATCAGTCCATGTAACTCCTACCTTCTTCAGGGCGTAGCCGACTTCGCGACGGTAGTCTCCATAGCAGAGCATCCAGTGGAATCCTTTAACTAGCCACAGGACATCTTCTGTATTGGCATCAATTTCTACATCAACCTGCGAACGACAGATGTCATAGAAGGGATGATCGACGATCTTGCCGCGGAATCCGCACCAATGTCGGCCGGAGAAGTCCGGGACAAGGTCGGTGATCTCTTGTCCTACGCGCATCTCGACTTTGGGGGCGGCACCGTAGTCGGACTCAAAATGCGTAAGGATACGGGTCGGTTCGGGGTGTTGGCCGTCCATCTTCCGAGGAGCGGTGCAATGGGCTTGGGTCACAATACCGTTGTGGGGATAAGTAGGATCATTCAGAAAGACCGGTTTGCCGGAAATGTAGTGGAGGAGGACTCCAGCAGGGATTACTACAAAGTCGGATTCACAGAATGCCATCAGCCCGGCGTCATTTAGCAAGCTTAGAGGAAGACAGGCTGTGGTGCGGGACATCTGGATGATGGTGCCCATGCAGAGGTTGATGGTGATGGCATCGGTATGGGCAGCTTTTAGGAGTCGTTTGAAAAGTTCGGTCAGGATAAAGGCCCGTTCGACGAATTCTTTTCGGGTTTCTAAGCGGATGGTGGGATCGGAGAGGTATTTTTCGGCTTGGAGTCGGGCTTTGCGTTGGAGTTTTTCGTCTTTGTAGCTGGCCTCGATCATTCGGCCCAGTTCTTTATAGGAGACAGTTACAAGATCCATTTTCCAGATTTCCCGGGCATGTTTTGGGGCCTCTCGGCCGCCGCGTCCCCAACCGCTAGGTCCGCCGACCGCTACAATGCGTTTCCCTAGCGTGTTCTTCAGGCCGGAAAGGGCACGGTAGCGCCAAACAAGCTCATCGAGGTCGTCCACAACCACATCCTCGACATCCATTCCAGGCTGGCCGAACTCATCCACCGTTTTCCGGAGGAATCGGTTATGAGCGATTTCGTACCAGAGGTAGATCGGACCGGAACGATGACGGACGAACATGATGTTCCATTTCTTAGGATCGGCGAGGGTTTCGTGAATGGGGACCCATCCTCCGGCGGCGTAGTCGAGGACTCCGTCGTGATTTTGAGCTGCGATGGCTTTAGCCTGTTCAACGGTCTTGCAAAGGGCTACCGGGAGGAATTCGATCGGATAATCGGCTCGACGTCGAATCTCGTCTAGTTCGCGTTCGATACGGTGTTTTTCCCGCAAGGCGTCTTGATCGGTCTGGATACTTCCCCAGCTTCTCCAGCTGGTGGCTTCTCGGCGGCGGGGTGTTTCGTACACCAGGACCGGTTGGATCCGAAGCGGTTTTCGGATAGGCCGGACGTCTTCGGTATCCGTCTGGGCCATCGCTTCGAGGATGAAGGGGCTAAGGGCGACGGTCCCAGCAGCCATGCCCATTGCTCCTAAGAACGTCCGGCGATTCCATCCTCCTGTCTCGGTTTGACGGACCGAACCGCAGCATCCGCAATGAGAAGTAGGGTGTGAATTCATCATAGTCTTTCCTCCTTTAGTTTCGGTTTTGAGATTAGGTTAAAAAGGCAAGAGGTAAAGGAAAGAAAAAAGCGGATTTAAGAGAGCCGGAATAGAATGCGGCCATGTCCAGAAAGAATGCGAAACAAAAGGAAAAAGAGCGTCCTTAGGACAAGGCGGGGGTGTGATTTCCGTTCATTTTTCTTTGTCTTTGGTCTTTTCGATGTAAGGAAAGTCCGTCGAAATAGGGAGGGGAAAGGAGAAGAAGAGACTATGGGAGTAGAGGCGTTAGGGATTATTGCGGGGAATCGATCGTTGCCGTTGCTCTTGGCCAAGGAGGCACGGCGGCAAGGGGTGCGTCGCCTGGTCGCCGTAGGATATATTGGGGAGACGGATCCGGAGCTGGAACATCTTGTGGACGAGATGGTCTGGCTCCGGGTCGGTCAATTGACGCGGACGATCCTGGCATTGAAAGGCCGTGGGATTCGGCAATGTGTCATGGTCGGGCAACTGGCGCCGAAAAATCTGTTTCAAATGCGACCGGATTTGCGGGCGATGACCCTGTTGCTTCGCCTTCGGCATAAACATGCCCATAGCATCTTTGGCGCGGTGGCCAATGAGTTAGCGAAGGAGGGGATTGAGCTGATTGAGCCTACGCCGTGGCTTCGTCCTCATATGCCGGGAAAGGATTTTCATCTGGGACCGGATTTAAAACCTACGGAGCGGGCTGATTTGGAGGTAGGGTATCGGGTGGCCAAACGCATTGCGGAGCTGGAGATTGGGCAGACTGTGGTGGTCAAGGATGGAGTGGTCTTGGCTGTGGAGGCCTTTGAAGGAACGGATCGATGTCTGGAACGTGGTGGGGAGTTAGCCGGGCCGAAAAGTGGGGCGGTAGCCGTCAAGGTAGCCAAAGAGGGGCATGACATGCGGTTTGACATCCCCTGTTTTGGGATTTCTACGGTGGAGACTTGTGCTCGGGCCGGGATTCGGGTCCTTGGGGTGGAACGGGACCGGACGTTGTTTCTGGATGAGGAACAGGTTCGGCAAGCGGTTCGTCGGCTCAAGGTGACGATTGTTACGGTGCCGGTTGAGGATTGACGAAGGGCGTTCTTGGAACAGAAGGAAAGAAAGGGGGTTGGGGCGAAAGGAGTTCGGATTGCATTTTCTCCGGCTTCCTTGATTCAATGAGGAAAGGAGGCAGAAGAAATCGATTAACAGAAGGAAGAGCTTATGGAGAACACAAAGACACAAGTGAAAGAGGCGGTTGCGGACATTGCCGTGGTCGGTCTTGCCGTGATGGGCAAGAACCTGATTCTGAACATGAACGATCACGGGTTTACCGTGGTGGCTTACAACCGGACGGTCTCCAAGGTCGATGACTTTCTCCAAAACGAGGCTAAAGGGACGCGGATCCTTGGAGCGCATTCGATCGAGGAGATGGTCCGGCTTCTGAAACGGCCGCGTCGGGTGATGCTGATGGTCAAGGCCGGCAAACCGGTGGATGATTTTATTGAACAACTTCTTCCCCACCTGGAGCCGGGAGACATTATCATCGACGGGGGGAACTCGAACTTCGAAGATACGATCCGTCGCACTCGACACGTGGAGTCCAAAGGCCTGTTGTACATCGGTACCGGGGTGTCCGGTGGGGAAGAAGGTGCTCGACACGGTCCGGCGATCATGCCCGGTGGCAGCCCTGCGGCTTGGGAGCATGTGAAGCCGATCTTCCAGGCCATTGCGGCAAAGGCTCCGGATGGAGCGCCCTGCTGCGAATGGATCGGGTCCGACGGGGCAGGCCACTACGTCAAGATGGTCCACAATGGCATCGAGTACGGGGATATGCAGCTGATCTGCGAGGCCTATCATTTGATGAAAGTGGGCCTGGGGATGACCCCGGATGAGATGTCCCAGGTCTTTGCCGAGTGGAACAAAGGGGAATTGAATTCCTATCTGATCGAGATTACGGCGGATATCTTGGCTTACAAAGACGAGGACGGGTCGCCCTTGGTCGAAAAGATTCTGGATACCGCCGGACAGAAAGGGACCGGAAAATGGACGGTGATCTCCTCGGCCACGTTGGGGGTTCCGACGACTTTGATCGCCGAGGCCGTGTACGCCCGGTGTCTTTCGGCGATGAAGGAAGACCGTGTTGCGGCTTCGAAGGAGCTGTCCGGTCCGGATCCCAAGTTGGAGGTGGACCGGAAGGCCTTCATTGAGGATATCCGGCGGGCCCTTTATGCTTCCAAGATCGTCTCCTATGCCCAAGGGTTTATGCTCATGCGGGCGGCGGCCAAGGAATACAACTGGAACCTCAACTACGGCCAGATTGCCTCGATCTGGCGGGCCGGTTGTATTATCCGAAGTGTCTTCCTGGGCCGAATTAAAGAGGCCTTTGATCGGAATCCGGACCTGCCGAACCTGTTGCTGGATCCATTCTTCAAAGAGGCCGTAAGCGGGGAGGCCCAGGCTTCCTGGCGGAAGGTGGTTTCCCTCGGAATCCAGCACGGAATCCCGCTGCCGGCCTTTAGCACGGCGTTGGCGTTCTACGATGGCTATCGTTGCGAACATCTGCCGGCCAACCTGCTCCAGGCCCAGCGGGATTACTTTGGTGCCCATATGTACGAGCGGGTAGATGCCCCGCGCGGTCAGTTCTTCCACACCAACTGGACCGGTCGTGGGGGGCAAACCGCTTCCAGTGCCTATACCGTTTAATCCGAAGGGCCGATTTCCTGAGCAAAAAGGTTTCGCCCGCGAGCAAGACGGCTTGTTCGCGGGCTTTATTTTGCCTATCCTCGCTTTCATGAAGCGAGCCAAGAGAGAGGTGCAAAAGTGGACCTTTGTGGCGGTTGGGATCGTATGGATGATGGCAACCCCGATCTCTTCCTACGGCGGGGCTCTACCGGTTCAGGAACGGGCCGATTTATTCCTTCGCTGGATGAACGCTGGTCATCTGGCGATGGCCCGTGTTGAAAATGAGGCGCAGTGGAAGGCGGTGACCGACGTGACCCCGGAACATCAGGCCGCTGCCGCTGCGGCCAGTGAAGCGGCGGCTGCTTTCCGGGGCAATGCCGCGGTGATTCGCGAAGTCCGGTTCCTCTTGCAACATCGGCAAGAGTTGCGCCCTATCACCGTACGCCAGCTGGAACGGGTGCTCCTAGGAGCGGCAGAAGGTCCGATGACCAATCCCAGACTGGTGGCCGAACGAGTCCAGGCCGAGACCGATCAAGCCGCTAAGATGAACAGCTATACATTCCGTTTGCACGGTCGTCCGATTACTGCCAACCAGATCGATCATCTTCTCCAAACCAGCATGGATTTGAAAGAGCGGCTGGACGTGTGGCTTGCCTCGAAAGAGATCGGCCCGGTCCTCAAACCCGGATTGGTTCGTCTCCAACGTCTCCGAAACGCCGTGGCGAAGGAGGTAGGGTTCCATGATTATTTTGCTTTGTCGGCTGCTCGGTACGGAATGACGACCGAGGAAATCCTTCAGATGCAGGAGCAGTTTTTGCGGGATCTGTGGCCCCTGTACGTTCAGCTTCATACCTGGGCCAAATACCAGTTGGCCAAAAAGTTTCATCAACCGGTGCCAGATCTTATCCCCGCACACTGGATCAACAACCGTTGGGCCCAGGAATGGACTGGATTCGTTCCGGCGATGAATCTGGATGCCGCGATCGGTCGACATTCGGCCCAGTGGGTTGTGCGTACAGCAGAGCGGTATTTTACCAGCATGGGGCTGCCGCCATTGCCGCCGAGTTTCTGGGAAAAATCGGATCTTTATCCCGTCCCACCCGATTCAAAACGCAAGAAGAATCCTCATGCTTCCTGTTGGCATATCGATCTGGAACACGACATCCGGGCCCTGATGAACGTCGAGCCGAATACGCAATGGTTCTTTACTGCGCATCATGAGCTAGGACATGGGCATTATGACCTTTCCTATGCTCGGCCGGAGATTCCGCCGTTGCTGCGCGGCGCTCCCTGCCCGGCCTTCCATGAGGCGATGGCGATGTTGGCCGAGCTGGGGGCTTCCCAGCCGGATTACCTACGTTCCTTGGGTCTGATTCAGGATTGGGATGAAGAGAACAACTTGATTCCCTTGCTCCTGGAGCAGGCCCTGTCACAGGTGGTTCCCTTTATGTTCTGGGCTTCGGGTGTGATGACTCATTGGGAGGCTGATCTTTATGCCCGAAACCTTCCACCCGATCAATGGAACCATCGGTGGTGGCAGTACAAACGAATGTTCCAAGGAATTGAACCGCCGGTGCCTCGCGGTGAGGAGTATTGTGATCCGGCTACCAAGACGCATATCAATGACGCCCCTTGCTACTACTATTCCTATGCCATCGCTACGGTGATCAAATTCCAGCTCCATGATTACATCGCCCGCGAAATTCTTCATCAGTCTCCTTACCGATGCACGTATGCGGGGAACAAGAAAGTCGGGGCCTTTCTCCGAAGTATTATGGAAAAAGGGGCGACCGAGGATTGGCGGACCTTGATCCGAGAGGCCACCGGTCAGGAGTTGAGCACTAAACCGATGATGAACTACTTCCGGCCTTTGTTGGAATGGTTGAAGAAACAGAATGCCGGTCGTCGAATCGGCTGGTCCGGTGCTTGGCTGCCTATAAAGG
>CAZBKV010000122.1:0-7206 GCA_964492575.1 uncultured Verrucomicrobiota bacterium
AGGAACGGTCGGTCGATAAATGGGGATTGCAGGGATGGGAGAAGTTAGGGGAAGCAAAGAGGAAAGATTCAGACAAAATCAGCGTGGCATGCATGCAGAATGTTGCTTATTAAAATGCTTGGAGGAATCTCTCCACCTTCCCTGCCCTAGGGATAGGTCGCCGGTCTTTCTTTCCCTTCCTTTGTCGATCTTTTAAAGGGTAGGAATTGAATGAATATCTTTTTCGATCTCTATATCGATGAAGAGGTCTCCCAAAGAAGGCCAAGAAGTTCGTTACCGCTTGGTTCGGGTCAGAACCGCAAGCCAATGGCCTTTCCCTGGGGCTTGAAGGGAAAGAACCTTTCCTGCGGAGACCGTCGATTTAGGCCCCCAAATCCCTCGGTTGATGTCGATCCATTCCAGACGGAATTTTCCAGAGACATTCCGAAGATTCAGTCCAACCTTTCCGCCGTGGGTGAAATAAACCACATACGCTCGATCGGGAGCGGCCGCCAGGTAAGCTTCGTTCGATTCCCGATCGGTCAAAAGTTCCATATGAGGATTCAACTCCCAAAACCGAACGCGTTGTTCGGCCAATCGAAGCGCTCGGATCGAGGCCTTTGCCGGAGCCGAAAGGCCGAGTCCGGAAGGTGGTCGATGGAATCGAACCGCAGCGGCCCCTGCGATCAGATGCCGCCACCAGCGCTCCAGGCCGTCCTGGGAGGTACCGTATCGACCGGTGTCTGCCCCATAGGTCTTTACGGTGTTCATCGGCCGCGGATGTTTCGCTAGATAACGTCGAACCCAAAGGAAATTCTTCCAATGCGTCTCGCCCTTTTGATGGTTATTCTGAGACACATCCACAAAATCGTAGAGTTCCGGATGATCAAAGGTCTGGCGATGTTGCGCGGATTTTAAATCCCAGCTGTCCCACATCTCCGTAATGCAAACCGGTTTCCCCGCCTTTTGGGCCTCTTTCCGAATAAACCGTGCCCAGAAGGCCGACCATTTCGGATCCCCTGAGGTTTCATTGTCGATACAGTAAAGGACGTTCGGGTAAGGCAATGTATGGCGGAGGAGTTCTCGGACAAACTTGGCTTGATACTGAAAGACGAGCTGATTGTTCCGTTGATCAGGGGTAGTGAAAAAGAACGGCTGCCGGTTCAGGCCAGGATGTCCTGGATAATGCTCTGCAAAACCGGATTCTGCATAGGTATAGTTAATGTTATTTTTGGGATTGTAAGGATGGGTTTCCCATGGTTGACGCGAGTAATCAAACCGATCCCAGACCTCAATTTGCACAATGATATCTCGGGCAAAGGCCTCCCGAAGCAATCGATCCAATCGATTCCAATATTCCGGGTTCCATCGGTTTAAATCGTATTTCCCATTCGGGAGGCGAAGGAAAGGATAGACCTCGAATCCCTTATCGTGTCGATCGCTCATGGTGTTTCTGATATAATTACCTCCAACCTGTCGGATCTCATCCAGATGGGTTACCAGATCGGGGATTTGGAAGAGGTTATCATCTTTACTGCCTCCGGCGAGCAGGATTGGTTTTCCTTTGTAGCACCAGTACCAGGGGTTTTGTTTCCAGGGATGGATCCGCCAGGCATTGGGGAAGTTTTGGGGGTTAGGGGTTCCTGCATAGATGGATCCGATTAGCATTAACGATAAACCCAGCTCTACGCCCACTCGTACCGTGCCTCGCATAAGTTCATTCCTCCTTTCCTGCTGAAATTTTCTTCTTGGACGCTCAAGAAAAGTGACTCCTTCAGGAAAGGCCCAAGGAGAAAGTGAAAATTTTCTTGGGAAAATCTCCCTTTCACCTTATTTCAGGATTGACCGCTTTCCGAACCTGCTAGAGAAAGGAAATATGACCATGCGAATTGGATTTCACACCGATGCCTTCAACAGCAGCTATTGGAGCTTTGAACAATGCCTCCAATGGGCCAAAGAACATCAGATTCATTGGATTGAATGCGGAGCAATCGACGGGGTGAGTTGGATTCATGGACTAGGATATCAACCCCACATCGCTTTGTGGGAAGACCCTCTGTTGCTCCGGCGGAAGATGGAAAAATACGAAGTGCGTTTCTCTCAAATCGATGCTGCCTTTCCCCTCTCTAAACCGGAAGGAGCTTCCCTGGGAGTAGAGTACATTTTACATACCGTCCGATGGGCGAAATTGGTAGGATGTCCTCGAGTGGATACCACCGATGATCGAGCTTGCCCGGAAGGAATGACCGAGACAGAAGCCCTTCAACATATGCGAAAGATTTATGAACGAATCGTGCGGATCGCCGAGGCGTATGAGATAGTCATCAATATTGAGCCCCATGGATATTTCACCACCAAACCGGAATTCATGGAGCAGATGCTCCGGTTCGTCGACTCTCCTTATCTTCAAATGAATATGGATACAGGGAACACTTTTATCGCCGGGCAGGATCCGGTGAGCTTTTTGCAGCGGTTCATCGACCGGGTGAATCATATCCATATCAAAGATGTCAGCGAATCGCTGATGAAAGCTGTGCGGGGAGAATGGACGGGGATTGCCGTCAGCCATTGTTCCTTAGGGAAAGGGGTGAATGCAGACAACATTCGAAAATGCTTAGAAATATTGCGAGATCATGGATATGAAGGGGTTTTGTCCATCGAGTGTGAAGGCGCAGGAGGGCCGATGATCGAAGAATCTGTAAATTGGTTGCGTCAGACTCTGAAAGAACTAGGAATTGAGGAGGGTACGTAAAATTGTAATTTGTATATTTTACAAAACCCAAAACCGCTAAACCCAAAAGGAGAATGTCCTATGAAGAAACAAGAGATCCGAAAGACTTCACGTCGGCAATTCCTTCGCACCACAGCCGTAGCCGTGCCAACCCTCAGTCTGGCTTCCTTAGAAATCAGCCGATTTGCCCATGCGGCAGGAAGTGACCGGCTACGAGTCGGCATGATCGGCTGTGGGGGACGCAATACCGGTGCTGGCGCCCAAGCGTTGCGTGCCGATCGAGGGGCCTGCCTGGTCGCCATGGCCGATATCTTCTTGGATCGCATTCATCGGGCCCGCCGAGTGATTGCGGCTCAAATGCAGCGCGAAGGCCACAGCGACCAGGTCCAAGTTCCCGATGACCATTGTTTTACCGGGTTTGAGGCTTACAAACATGTCATTGAGCTTTCCGATGTGGTCCTGATCGCCAACGCCGCCAAGTTCCATCCTTTCCATGCGTATGAGGCATTAAAAGCCGGCCGCCACGTCTTTGTAGAAAAACCTCATGGAATCGATCCGTACGGCATCCATCTCATGCGGAAGGCCGCCGCATTGGCGAAGGAAAAAGGACTCTGTCTAGTCAGTGGGCTTCAAAGCCGCTATCATCCCGGCTACGCCGAAACGATCCAGCGAATCTTCGATGGAGCGATTGGGGAAATTCGATACATCGAGGAGAACTTTCTCCGGGGGCCATATGGCATCACGCAACGAAAACCGGGATTGACCGAACTACAATGGCAACTGAGTACCCAATACCACTTTGTCTGGCTCTCTGGGGATGATGTTCCTCAATCGTT
This sequence comes from uncultured Verrucomicrobiota bacterium, assembly GCA_964492575.1. GTDB lineage: Bacteria > Verrucomicrobiota > Verrucomicrobiia > Limisphaerales > CAZBKV01 > CAZBKV01. The sequence goes on from CAZBKV010000122.1 coordinate 3,547, forward strand.
GGTTCACAATCTTGATCGAACCCGATGGGTCTTAAAGGAGGCGCTGCCAATCCGATGTCACGGGATGGGAGGACGATCTACCAATAAAGAACCGATTTATGGAAATGTCTTCGACCATCATGCCGTAGTCTATGAATTCCCCAACAACGTGCGGGTCTACGCCTTTTGCAGAACCATTACCCACTGCTACGCCGAATCCTCCAGCAAAGTCTACGGCACAAAAGGTTGGGCTCATATTACACGCTGTCGAATCTACGGGGAGAATCCCTGGCAATGGAAAGGCTCTGCCAATCCCTATCAAATCGAACACAACCGCCTGTTCCAGGCGATTCGAAACGGAACCCCCATCAATAACGGCGATTACATGTGGAAAAGCACCCTGACGACTATTATGGGCCAAATTTCCTGTTACACCGGGCAACAGATCAGCTGGGATCAAGTACTCCATAGCAATTTTTATTATCCTCCTAAGCCGGAGGAATGTCGTGATGATATGGAACCGCCGGTAAAACCTGGCCCAGATGGAACCTATCCTGTGTATGTCCCCGGTCGAACACGGCTTCTCTAAACCCCAGTGACCTAAACTAGAGAGAAAACCCTATGAACCGACCGACTCGATACAATCGAGCCCAATTCCTAAAACAACTCGGATGCGGACTTTTCGCAGGATGGGGACTTCAACAGCCCAAGGCGGCCACGCCCAACGCTGCCTCCAAGCCAACCTCCCACCCGAGTTGGACCCTTTCCCGGAAAGTCCCCATCCTCCTTGTCACCGGAATCGATTACCCAGGCCATCATTGGCGTGAAACGACCCCGGTCCTTGTTCAGGCCATAGAAGAAGATCCGCGTTTAGACGTTCGGGTTGTTATGGATCCTTTCTTCTTAAAGTGCGAACGCATAGAAGCCTACCGAGCCATCCTCCTCCATTTTATGAACTGGAAACAGCCTGGCCCAGGCCCCAAAGCCCAACATCGATTGCAAAATTTCGTCTCCTCCGGCGGAGGGCTTGTCTTGGTGCATTTTGCCTGCGGGGCATGGCAAGAATGGCCTGGATTTGTCCACCTAGCCGGCCGGGTATGGGATCCCAACCTTCGCGGGCATGATCCACGAGGCCGGTTCCGTGTCCATATCGCCGATCCTCATCATCCGATCACCAAAGGGATGAGCGATTTTGAGACCGACGACGAGCTTTACACTTGTTTGTCCGGACAAGAGCCCATCCATGTCCTTGCTACCGCCCGATCTCGTGTTGACGGGAAAACCTATCCAATCGCTTTTGTTCACCGATATGGTGCAGGCCGCGTCTTCCATTGTGTGTTAGGACACGACGTCAAAGCCCTCCGCTTTGCCCCGGTACAGAAACTCTTTCGTCGCGGCACCGCATGGGCGGCTGGCGTGCTTAAAGAATAAAAGAAAGGAAAAAGATTATATTCTGAGCATTGAATAAACCGCGCAGAAGACAATTTTATCCTAGAGCTTATCCGAAAATATGGAAAGATCCTTTAAAAATTCCATCCACTATGAAATCCAGCCTCCATAACCTTCCCAATCCAATTTTTGGTGCACTTTGGTTTTATTCTGTAAAATAATGAAAAATCGTTGTGCTTTGGAATTTTTCTCCAGGACGTAAAACTGTGGAAGGGAAATTGGGCTTATTGGGGCTGTCCGGAAAATGTTGCGTCTCTAAACAAACGCCTCGATGTCGAATATGATTCCCAGTATAAAGCTGTAATCCAGGTTCCGTCGTCCAAACCTCTAACACCCGTCCCTTCTCCGGTAATCGCAACCGTGCAGCAAGAATCGGTCTGCCGTTCGAAGGTGGCAAAACAAAATTATGATCATATCCCTTCAACCAGGGCTCGACTTGATCGATTCGATCCCCAATCCGATGGGGTGTGCGAAAATCCAATGGGGTACCTTCCACAGGCGCAATCTCTCCGGTCGGAATCAACTCACGATCTGCAGGAGTATAATACTTGGCTGCTAACCAGAGTTCATGGCCTAATATATCTCCTTCTCCGGCAAGATTGAAATAGGCGTGATTGGTAAGATTCACATGTGTAGGCCGATCCGTCTTTGCTTCGTAATCGATCCGAAGTTCATTTCGATCCGTCAAAGTGTATGTCACCGCTACCCATAGGTTTCCCGGATATCCCTCCTCTCCATCTCGGCTCCAATACGTAAACCGAGCCCATACCCGATCGGTCTGGCTTCCAACTCCTACCAAGCGCCATAATACCCTTGCAAAATTTTTTCGCCCACCGTGAATGTGATTTCTGCCATTATTGACCGTCAAGTGATATACACGGCCATTCAACACAAACCTTGCTCGAGCAATTCGATTTGCATAACGACCGATCACAGAAGCAGCGGGTACCCTTCCTTTTATATAATCCTCCAGGCGCTCTGAGCCCCATAGGATTCGCACCATTCCACCCTCCCCATCCGGAACCCACCACCCGATCACCGTTGCCCCATACCCTATCACTCGCACTACGGTTCCTGCATGATTTCGTAAGGTCACATAAGGAACTTCTTGACCGTCTGGGAGCTTTCCAAATATTCCCTGTTCAATCCACGGCTCCAGATTTCTTTGAGCTCTTGCTTGAAAGGCTGCTCCTATCCAGAGCATCCATCCCAAAGAGAAAACCCAGAGCTTCTGTACCGAAATATGTCTCATGATATGTCTCATTTTAAATTAGTCTGTTTCTATTAAATGAGGGGTTACAAAAATCACCAACTCCCGTTTTTTCTTACTCTTGAATTTTCCTTGGAAAATGTGTCCCAAAATCGGAATGTCCCCCAACAAGGGAACCTTTCGTGTTGCTGTTACCTCTTCGTCATGAATCAATCCTCCAATCACTACCGTGGTTCCGTCCCGAACCCGGACGATCGTGGAAGCCTGTTTGATATCCATCACTGGAGCTGTCGTCGTTCCAGAGGGAGAAGTTTTGATTTCTACCAAACTTGTCAAGACCGGGGAAATGTCCAATGTGATCCAGCCATCCTCGGAGACCTGAGGGGTAATCGCTAAGATTGTTCCAATCGTAATCGTTGTTACCTGCTCCTGTTGCAAACTTGTGGTCACCCCAGAGGTTACCCCAGGAATGTACGTCGTGGTCTGAGAAAAGAAAGGCATATCAGTACCTACTTTAATAAGAGCTGTCTGATTATTGAGTGTCCGAACACGGGGTCGAGAAATGACCTCCACTTTTCCTTGTTCTTCCAAGGCGCGTAGAAAGAGCCGTGTATTTTGATTTTGGAAAGTTAACGTAACTACACTCGGAAGGACCTCCATACCACCAGGGGTGGACATTACTGTAGGAGTCGCCCCTCCTGTTAAATATCCTTCATAAGCCTTAATCGCATGAGACCAGTCGATTCCATAATGAAATTGATCATTTAATATTACTTCATAAATATCCGCTTCGATCTCCACCTGACGTTTCACAACAGGCATCAAACTGTTTAAAAATTGTCGTACCCGTTCGATTGCACTCGGTTTATCCGTCACTTGAATAATTCCCGCGATAGGATTGATTGCGAGGGTTGATTTGCCTTCCTCTGTAAGAAGGTTTTTAATTTCGTCCCCCAATTCTTTCCAAAAGTCTACTTCATTGTCTTGTTGCAAATTAATTACCGATCCACTCACCCCACCAC
>CAZBKV010000123.1:0-7199 GCA_964492575.1 uncultured Verrucomicrobiota bacterium
ACCAAATCCCTTCTTCTAGCTGGCCGGAGATCATTCGACAGGCTCGGGCTCAGGCCGGCGACTTCCTTCTTATTGCCGACGGATACTCTATCCGGAACGCCCGTTTCTTCGACGGCGTTCATACCTATAACATCGCCGGTTCCCTTCGCGGGCTTTCACTGGAACAGGTCCGCACTTGGGCCCAAAAACGATTTCCCAAAGTCGTACACCTCGCCCGACGATACCGCCGAATCGCCTGCCTCACCGTCATCCCCGGCTATGACGATACGAAAGTCCGTCATCCAGGGCTGCGGGTGGAGCGGCATGACGGGCGTCTGTACCAGCTTCTCTGGGACGAAGCCATCCAGGCCCGACCGGATTGGATCCTGATTACCTCCTGGAACGAATGGCATGAGGGAAGTGAGATTGAACCAAGTTGGGAGTATGGCCAGAAATACCTGGACCTGACCCGCTCAGCAGCTCGTCGGTTTCATGCTTTGCCTGCCCAACGACAAGTCCGCGCGACTTCCAAAGCCAAACCGGCTTTCCGCCTCCCTCCGAAGCTCAAGCAATTTTTCCAAACCCATCCGATCGGTCTTTGGCCCGATTTTGAGAGTAATCTGCCTTTCCTGCTTGTGGAGGCAGGGGTACCGATCAAGGCTCTGCGATATGAACAACTCGTTCAACCCGGCTTTCTCACCCCCAAACGGTTTCCGATCCTCCTCTACGCCTCGGGCGAACACTACCGATCCACGGTGCATCAGACCGATGACGTCCTTCGGGCCTTGCAAAACTACCTTCATACCGGAGGAACCTTAGTCTGTATCCCGGCCGGACCGTATCCATTCTATTACGACGAGGCCCAAGGGGGCCGAGCCCGAGTGGTTGCAGACCAAGTGGGCTTGCCGGTCCGCCAGGGATGGGAAACACCGCCTAACCGTCCCCTTCGATTCCGAATCCAGACCCGCCTCCTTTCAGGTCTACCGGAAACGGTTCCTTTCCCTGATTCCGGGGATTTGCGATGGCGGCCGGCTTGGCCTCAACAAGTCGATTCTCGGGCAAAGGCGGTTTCCTTGATCCGACTCGAAGATCCCGAAGGCCGCTACTACGGCGATGGGGCTCTTCTTCTCCATTGGCAAAAAGGTCCGCTGGCCGGCGGCCATACCCTTTACGTCTGGATGCGCTTGCCCGAGCTGTGCGGCGAAAATCGATTCCTAAAAAGTCTTTTCTCTTTCCTCGCGAAGGAACTTTCTGCGAATGAATAAACCCGAGCCTTCCGTCAAACAACTGCGCTGAGGGAAAGGAAGGAAAGATCTGGTGCTATTGTGAAAGTGTGGAATGTATTTAATTTTTAAAATTAAGTCGCTTTCTTAGCCTATATAACACGTTGGAGTTCGGGCACGTTGCTTTTAATATTGCACTCTGACAGGACACAGCAAAAATTTTGCCTCACTCTTGCTGAGTGAAGGGCAGAAGCTCTGTTCAAGCTTTGGGATGTTTTTATGAACCGATGATGCCTAACTCTCGGCCCACGGTTTCAAAGGCTTCCAATCCTTTGTCTAGATCTTCTCGGGTATGGTCTGCCGAGAGCATTACCCGAATTCGGGCCTTGCCTCGCGGCACGGTCGGATAGCCGATAGACATAGCAAAGACTCCACGGTCAAATAACCGTTTGCTGAACTCGGAGGCCAGAGAGGCTTCGCCCAGCATGACCGGTGTAATCGGAGTCTGGGTTCCTCCCAGATCATATCCCATGCGTCGGAGTTCGCCCTGGAAATAACGTGCATTTTCCCAGAGCCGATCTACCAACTCGGTGGACTCTTCTAGCAGATCGACCGCCGCAAGACAGGCGGCTGTATCCGGTACCGTCAATGCCGAAGAGAAGAGGAAGGGTCGGCCTCGTTGCCGGAGCCATTCAACAATCGTGGCATTGCCCACCACGGCACCCCCCATGACCCCAAAGGCTTTGGAGAAGGTTCCTACTTCGATATCCACTTTCCCCATCAATCCAAAATGATGAACGATTCCGCGGCCACCATGCCCCAAAACCCCTTCGCCATGGGCATCATCGACCATCAACAGGATGTTGTATTTTTGGGCGATCTCGTAGATTTCCGGTAAAGGAGCAATGTCCCCGTCCATGCTGAAGACCCCATCAGTGACGATCAGGGCCCGGCGTGCGTTGCTAAGATTCTCCTGGATGGCTCGCTCCAGATCTTTGGCGTCGCAGTGGGCGTATCGAACGATTTTGGCTCGGGAAAGGCGGCAGCCGTCGATAATAGAGGCGTGGTTTAACTCATCGGAGAAGATGACGTCTTCTTTTCCCATCAGGGCCGGGATGACGGCGAGATTAGCATTAAATCCGCTTTGAAAAACCAGGGCATCTTCAGCCTCCTTAAATTTTGCCAATCGCTTTTCCAATTCGAGGTGGAGTTCCATGGTGCCGGCGATGGAGCGGACGGCTCCTGGCCCCACGCCGTACTTCTGCATGGCTTGGTTCGCCGCTTGGATCAGACGTGGATGGTTTGCCAAGCCGAGGTAATTGTTGGAGCAGAAATTCAGGACCTTTCGACCATCCACCACAAGCCAAGCTCCTTGGGGGGACTGGAGGGTGCGGATTGTGTTGTACAGACCTTCTTTCCGTAAATTTTCTAGTTCTTCTTGAATCCATGCTATCTTGCTCATGTTCGACATATTGGAGGAAAGCGGGGAGAGGTGACAACTTTTTCCTGAAAATGAATGGCCAAAGGGGGTATCCAAACACAGGATTAGATTTGGGTCTATTTTATGATTGGCGGAAACGACTTTTGAGCTATTCTTTGTGAAGAAAGCCCATACAACAGAATTCTGATTCAGCTTGAAAGCATCATCTGAAACAGCGGAGGTTATTATGAAAAGGCGGTTCTTTTCAGGTCCTTCGATATGGTTTCGGGAAAGGCAATTCAGAGGATTTACCTTGATTGAGCTCCTTGTAGTGATCGCTATCATTGCGATCTTGGCGGGGATGCTTCTTCCGGCCCTTTCCCTTGCCAAGGCCAAAGCTCACTCGACTCGTTGCATGAACAATCTACGCCAGCTTACCTTAGCCTGGTACATGTATGCGGGGGATTATAACGATCGGTTGGTGAAGAACTGGCTAAATAGCCCTCACGCATGGATCGATGGGAATGTGGCTTCGGTGAAGGGCGCAACGAATATCCAGGATATCATTAATGGAAAACTTTATCCTTACAATAGTTCTGTTGAAATTTATCGTTGTCCTACAGATACCCGCATGCCCAAACATCTCCAGGGAATCGCTGCCTTACGAGGGAAACGAAGGGTGCGGAGTTATTCGATGAATGGACGAATGGGCGGTGCAGATGATCTGGATGCTCGATTATATGGTGTCCCCTCCACTACATGGGTTCTGGGACCGAAATATCCAATGTTCAAAAAGATGTCCGACATCCATGCCCCGCCGCCGAGCGAGGCCTTTGTATTTATCGAGGAGAGTATTGAGACGATTGATGATGGATATTTTGCCACAAAGGCACCAGGGGTGAAGATTTGGCAGAATTCTCCGTCTACGCGTCATGGTCGGGCCTGTGAGCTTTCCTTTGCCGATGGACATGCGGAGATTTGGAAATGGAAAGTTTTAAAGGTGGATCAAGGGTTGGATACCCCGGCTGTCTATGGAGGGGTGGATACCACTCCGGATTTGGTTCGGCTTCAACACGCCGTAGCCTGGCCTCGATAAAAGCTCTTTTCAAATTTTGAACCGGTCTTTGGTCCTGCTCTCAGAAAGGGGGTCGCAGAGGGGAGAGTTTGTGGTTAAAATAGAGGGCGGATATGGGCCAAAAGGTGCCAGAGCTTTCGATTGTGATTCCGGCGTTGAATGAGGAGAAGTTTTTGCCCCAGGCTTTGAAGGGGATCCAGCAAGGGATGGCAAGAAGAGGGGATTCGTTCCCGTTCGAAGTTATCGTATGCGATAATGCCTCTGAGGATCAGACCGCACAAGTGGCCCGAGAATATGGAGCGCATGTGATTTTTGAACCGAAACGGCAAATCGCACGGGCCCGCAACCGAGGGGCAGCCGCCGCGCAAGGCTCTTGGCTTTTGTTTCTGGATGCCGATAGCCTTCCCACCCCGCCTCTCTTTTCCGAGCTGATTCGAACCATTCGAGACCCGATGGTTCTGGGAGGCGGGGCACCACTTCGTTTGGCAGATGCCCCCTGGTGGGCTCAAATCGTAGCTTATACATGGAATTGGATCAGTCGATGGACGCGGTGGGCTCCGGGCTCTTTCCTGTTTTGTCGAAGGGAAGCTTTTCAGCAGCTCGGTGGGTTTGATGAGAGGCTCTATATCTCAGAGGAGATTGATTTCAGTCGTCGATTGAAATCCCTGGCACGAAAGACAGGGCGTCGGATGGTGATTTTGCGTGAGTATTTAATCGTCTCGGGCCGAAAGGCCTACCTTTACAGCGTAAAGGATCATCTTCGTTTTGCTTTGCGATGTTTTCTTTTTCCTCATCGGGTTCGAACCGATCCTTCCGAATGCTGGATTTGGTACGAGGGGCGGCGGTAGTTATGACTGAATAGAGCGGATAGGAAATTTAGAAGGTGGCGTAGCTTCACCCGTCAGTGTATAGAAAGCAGATAGATTTCATTTTTCGGTCATTCCGAGACACTGATCGAGAATCCAATAGCGATTTATTTTTTATGAGGGTTGCGCTTAGTAAATGAAAAATTTCATAACATAGGGAAGAAGAAAAGGTGTTTTGGTAAGAGAGGTGTTGGAGAAGGGGAGAAAAAGCTTGCATTTGTCGGAATTCGCTGTTGGTCTAGGCAATTGCTATGGAATTTATTGACTTAAAAGCACAGTATCGGCGTTATCAGGTGGAGATTGATGCCCGGATGCGGCGAGTTCTGGAGCATGGGCGCTTTATCATGGGGCCGGAGATCGGGGAACTGGAGGCTCAGCTAGCGGAGTTCGTTGGGGTCAAACACTGTATCACGGTAGCCAGTGGAACGATGGCCTTAGAGATCAGCCTGCGAGCGTTGGAGATTGGACCGGGGGACGAGGTCATTACAGTCCCATTTACGTGGATCAGTACAGCGGAAGTGATCCGGTTAGTGGGAGCGAAGCCGGTGTTTGTGGACATTGATCCAGCGACTTATAACATGGATCCTAATCGGCTAGAAGCAGCGATTACGGAACGGACCAAGGCGATTATTCCGGTCAGTCTTTTTGGTCAGATGCCTGAGATAGAGAAGATCCAGGAGATTGCGGATCGGCATAAGATTGCGGTGATTGAGGATGGGGCTCAGAGTTTTGGGGCTACCCGTTATGGAAAGCGGAGCTGCGGAGTGACGGTTTTGGGATGTACGAGCTTTTTCCCAGCCAAACCGTTGGGGTGCTATGGAGATGGGGGAGCGGTGTTTACGAATGATGATGCCTTGGCAGAACGAGTGCGGGCGATTCGGACGCATGGGGGGCTTCGGCGGCATGATCATCGATTTGTGGGGACCAACGGACGATTTGATACCCTTCAGGCAGCGGTCTTGTTGGCGAAATTCCCTCATTATGAGTGGGAATTGGCAGAGCGCGAACGAATCGCTCAGCGGTATACAGAGGCTTTACGGGATGTTTGTCAGGTCCCGGTGGTAGCCGAGGGGAATACCCACGTGTATGCGCAGTACACCATCCGTGTGCCGAATCGGGAACTGGTTCGGAGTCGCCTGGCAGAGCATTCGATCCCCACAGCCGTCTACTATCCGAAATGTTTGCATGAACAGCCGGTTTTTGCCGAATTGGGGTATGGTCCGGGGAGTTTTCCGGAGGCAGAAAGGGCGGCTCGGGAGGTGCTGAGTCTGCCGATGCATCCGTTTTTACCGTCGGTAGATCAAGATCGGGTGATTTCGGCGCTTCGGGAAGCGATCGAAGAGGCTCGAAGCGAGCAGACTCTTGCTTCCTAATATCTCAGGTCTGATTTGTTTGGCTAAGATTTCGCCATTGATTAAGGACCTGTCTGTCCTTGAATTGACAGAAGAAGGGGGCTGTGTTCTTCTGGAGAGAGATTTATGATGGGATAGGGAAGGAAAAAGAGAGAGCGGAAGACCGGGATCAAAGATGGCGTCGGAGGAAACCAAAGAGAGACCCCTGAGTTCGAACAGCCAGTCTGGTAAGGAGGCTTCGCAACGTATGCTCCCGCAACCGCCGAAGTGGGTTGTTCGGCGTGGGTTGCGTTGGTATGCCGGGGGGGTAGCAATCATTCTTGTGGTCCTATGGATATTTCCTTCGATTTGGTATACGCGGAGTGATCCTTCGGTTCGGAAGGTGTGGTTGAAAGAGCGGCGAAATATCCCCGGTTGGCAGTTTCAGCCGGTTTCGGTTGATAAGTCAGCAGAGCGGTTATTGCACGCGGATGCGACGTTTTGTGGGCAATTTCGAGAGGTTAAAACAGGACGAATTGTCCGAGTCTTTTCCGCAAAACGATACGAAGAGAATCCCAACTTGATTGGGTTATTTGTCCACACTCCGGATCGCTGTTGGACGCAGGCAGGTTGGAGTTTGATCCCGACGATGCCGGATGTGGTGGATGTGGATGTCCATGGAGTGCATCTTCGAATGGAGCGGCGGATTTTCGTGATGGAAGGGCATAGGGAATTGCTCTATTTCGGAGGATTAGTTGGGGGGCAACCGGTTCCTTATCGGTTAGACCACAATTTGGATGTGGGAATGTATGTAGCAATGAAGCGGCTTCGTGGCGATAAGGGAGCGGGGAAGCGAGCGATTGATAAGCGTTTTTGGGGGCGGATTTGGGATGCGTTTAAGTCGCGGAGTCGGCTTTTTGGGCCAAAACAATTTATTCGAATCTCCACTCCAATTGAGCCGGGGCAAGCGAAGAAGGCAGATCAGCTGTTGCAAGAGTTTTTACCTAAGTGGTTGGAACCGGTGGATTATGAACAAGAAATCCGGCAATGGAAGGCGCAACAAAGACAACCCAAAAAGAAAAACCCCACTTCATAGAAAAAATTCTTTCTGCTAATGAGCTGTGGACTTTGACCCCTTCGTGGCTGGCGATGCTCTGGCTGGCAGCGAAGGCGCAATGGTTCTGGCGGTCTCGACCGGATTTGAGCTTTGGATGGATTGTTCTTTTGCTGTGCATTTATCTCTTCTGGGAAGCATGGGAGAAACGGCCTTCGGTTGCACCGAGACCGTCCTTGTGGAGTATCCCG
>CAZBKV010000124.1:0-7171 GCA_964492575.1 uncultured Verrucomicrobiota bacterium
CTGGCACACTCGTCGCCGCTCCTTGTTTGAGAAGAATATATCCTGCTTCATCCATTTCAATCTGTCCTTGAAAAATAGCAGTGTTCGGAACATGACCGATGGCCACAAAAACCCCGGCACAGGAAAGCTCGTTCTCTTCGCCAGTCTTTGTGTTTCTTAGGCGCACTCCAGTCACCCGTCCTTCGTTCACATCCAAAATCTCCGTAACCACCGAATTCCATACCGGCTTGATCTTCGGATGACTCAACACCCGCGCAGCCATAATCTTCGATGCCCGAAGGGTGTCCCGACGATGAACCAGATAAATCACCGATCCAAACCGCGTCAGATACAACGCCTCTTCACAGGCCGAATCTCCCCCACCTACGACCACCAGGGGTTGATTCCGAAAGATGGGTAAAGCCCCATCACAGGTCGCACAATAGGTCACCCCACGCTTCTCCAGCTTCGCTTCACTCTCCAATCCAAGTCGCCGCGGCGTAGAGCCGGTCGCAATAATCACCGCACGAGCCTCAATCTCCTTCCCATCTACCTTCAATAAAAAAGGAGTCCGATGAAAATCCACCGATTCCACCGTTCCAAATTGGATTCGTGCCCCAAACCGCTCTGCCTGTTGCTGGATCCGATCCATTAATTCCGGGCCCAAAATCCCATCCGGAAAACCGGGAAAGTTCTCCACAGCCATCGTCGTCGTCAAAAGTCCCCCCGGTTGAGTCCCCGTCAACACCAGGGGATTCAGATTGGCACGGGCCGCGTAAATCGCAGCCGTCAACCCAGCACATCCGGTTCCGATAATGACTAAGTTTTCCATATCCTTTTCTGACCGTAGAACCGTCTGGAATTTGTGACAAGTTTCCTTCTTTCCCTTCCGCCTTTTTGCAACCTATACCCTAGAGCTTAGCCGAAAAGGATATCAGCCAATTTCTTCTATAGTGACGCATTGAGGACAGCGCGCCCTACCATCCATCACCTTCCGTATGCCATTGGAAAGGTAGGGCGGCCTGTCCCAGGCCGCCGCAAAAGATTGATTTTCTCTTCCGGCGCGTTGGGGACAACGCGCCCTACCTATCACCTATCGAACCTTATCGGAAAGGCTTGTCCTCAAGCCGCCGCACAAAATTCTCTTCCTCTAATCCTCCCATCCGCTGTGATCTTGTCTTTCATCCAATGTTTTCTCTGCTCAAAGCCTTCCCTTCCAACGCCCCAGCCAATTTTTCGGATAAGCGCTAGGAGCTAGAAAGGAAGCAAGCGATTGGCATCGAACCTTAGGTTTCTTATCGCTCTGCCAGAATTCCCTAGCGAAGTTCTACGATGCGGATGTTGCGAAAACAGAGGTTCGTCGTCGGATCATGGCCCTGAAGGCTGATCACGCCTGGAAGCGCGCGATAGCCACGGCGTGGATTGGGATTGGGAGGTCGGGGATCGGTCCAATCACTGACCTGAATCCCGTTGACCCAAACGGCGATGTGACGTCCATGCATCACAATCGTCTTGGTAAACCATTCTTGGTCCGAGGACAGAACGATTCGGGCCGGTTGTCGGTTGTAAATTCCGCCGGTTCCGTAATCAACCGGGCGGGTGCGGTCTTGGTCTCGCCACTGATTTCGAATTTGGCTTTCATACCCGGCCCAGAATTGGCCCGGAATCGCCCGGAAAAAGACCCCACTGTTAAGATGGGTCCCGTTGACGCGGATCTGCAGTTGTAACACAAAGTCTTTGAATGTCTTGGTCGTCTGGAGGTCTCCTGGTCCGTTAGTCACACAGAGCCAGCCTTGGGAATTGACAAAGTAGACGGCAGGACGTCCAGGGACCGGTTTCCAACCAGTCAGGTCTTTTCCGTTAAACAAGGAGGTCATCCCCAAAGGACGTAACTCAACGGTTCGAACCGCAAACCGGGCCTGGGCATTCCCCGGTTCAAACCCCAACGCGATAAAGCCGCGTCGGAACCGAGAGGTGCGGCTTTCACACACGGCTTTGCCGTTGCACCAGACACGAATGAACGTCTCATCTGCCCGGATGCGAATGGTGGACCATTTTCCTTCGGTTCGGACCAGTCCGGCGGCTCGGGCAGTGGGACGGATGCTTCCGGTCGGCCATTCCGGATCGGTATCGGCGATGGGAATCCAATAGCCTGAGGAAGAGGGTCCTTGGAGCTTCTCTCCGGTACGGATTCCGATGTAAGCCCGACCGGTTCCGGTTTTCTGAAACTCTACAACCAACTCGAACTGGGCAAATTCCGTCGTAGTCCGAATCCACGAAGGATGTTCCAACCCTGTACAGACCAGCTCTCGATCTCGGATCTGCCAGTCCTGGAGTCCGGGCCCTGTCCAGCCGAAGCGGGTCCAATGATCAAACAACTGAATCCATCCCTGGGCGGCATGAGCCGGATCTGCCTCTTCCAGGAGATGTTGCAGGTTGGCTGCTCCCCACGCCGGAACTGTCCCGATCAGGAGGAGCATCCCGACCGTCTTTTGAAGGCTTTTCCATTGACGTTGCATAAACCCACCATAACCAAAAGACGAATCTAATGACAACGCCGCTTTGCCGTTTCTTCCTTGAGGGAGGACGGTTCTTCATTGTCGATCCCTGGGAGGTTTCGGTATGACAGAGGGCGTGCCATGAATGGAATCAGTTCATTTTTATTTTTCGCGGATGCAGGGAGTCGCCTGGGCTGGTGGCCATTGGGGATTTTGGGGATCTGTGTGGCCTTGATCGTCGTCTTAATCACTGTCCTGCGGGTCCATGCCTTTTTGGCATTGGTCCTGGTGGCGATTACGGCAGGGTTGCTGAGCCCACCAGGAATCTTGCCCGGAGAACGAGCCCAACCGATTCACGTCTCTCAGGTTCCTATGATTCTTCAGCAGACCGGTTCCGGCTCAATCCAAATTCGACCTCTTCCCCAGGGCGAACGTCCTTCTTCAGGAACCCTCCTTACCAATGTGACGCTTTACCAACCGGCCAAACCAATTCTAAGCCGTGGCGTTCATGTCGTGAACCTCACGATTCAGGCCTTAGGACATACGGCCGGGCAGATCGCGGTTGTGATTGCTCTGGCTTCGATCATCGGGATGGGGCTGATGGAGAGCGGAGCAGCGGATCAAGTCGTCCGTCGATTTTTGCGGGTCTTTGGAGAACGGCGGGCAGGGGGTGTGTTGGCTTTTACGAGTTATTTTCTGTCGATCCCGATCTTTTTTGATACGTTTTTCATGCTGCTCCTTCCCCTAGCTCGGGCTCTTTCGCTGCGGACAAGGCAAAATTACCTTCTGTTTGTGATGGCCATTGGGATTGGGGCGAGCGTCACCCATTCTCTTCTGATTCCTCATCCTGGGCCGTTGGCCATGGCCGACATGTTGGGAGTGGATGTGGGTCTCTCGATTCTTGTGGGGATTGTCGTGGGAGTGATTCCGATCTTTTTGACCTGGCAAGTGGCCAAATGGATTGGTCGACGATTGCTGGTGCCGGTTCGGGATGTTCCGGGCAGCTCCATTGAAGAGTTGCAAGGTCTGTTGGATCGACCCGATACGGCATTGCCTTCTTTCGGGGCTTCCATTGCACCTGTGTTGATTCCCCTGGTTTTGATCTCATTGGCCTCGGGGATAAAGGTCTTTGGACATTTCGGAGATTCTGCAGAGGGAAGCCCTCCGATGTGGTTTCAAATCCTTTTGTTTTTGGGGGATCGAAACATCGCCTTGTTGATTGGCGCCCTTTTGGCTTTGCGGTTGGTTTGGTGCCAGCGGAGGCCGGGATTGGAAGGATTGCAGCGTTTGATCGGACCGCCGTTAGAGACGGCCGGGATGATTATCCTGATCACCTCAGCCGGTGGAGCCTTTGGTACCATGCTGCGGTACGCTGGAGTGGGAGAGGTGGTGAAAGCGGCGGCAGGGAGTGCGTCGGTCAACCTGATTGTCCTAGCTTGGCTTGTGGCTGCGGTCATCCGGATTGCGCAGGGATCGGCCACGGTGGCGATGATGACCGCCGTCGCAATGGTCGCCCCCTTGGTAGGTCCCGACCTTCCTTATCATCCGATCTACCTGTTTATGGCGATTGGGTTTGGGGCCATGATCCTTTCGTGGATGAATGATAGTGGGTTCTGGGTGGTGTGTAAGCTGAGCGGTTTGACGGAAAAGGAGACTTTGAAAAGCTGGACGATCGTTTCCACATGCAACAGCATTTTCGGGCTCTTGGTCTGCTTAGGGCTCTCGAAGTTGATTCCGGGAGTGTAGCAGCCTCTTTCCCGATTCCCAGGGAAAGGATGAGCAACTCTGAGCTTGGAACGCATCCCACAGATTTTTACTCTGCCGGACATGTTGCGGATAGAGGATCTTTTCGATCTGTCCCAGACCGAGCATCGGGCGTTGTTTGAAGGGGTGAAATACCCCTGGGAAGCGCTGTCGCGAATCGCCGATTACATCTCCCAGCATCTTCGCCGGGAACTTCATAATACCTGTGACGGGGTGGCTTGGATCGGTCAGGATGTTTACATCGGCCCTGGGACGATCGTGGAAGACGGGGCGATGATTCGTGGCCCGGCGATCATCGGTCGAAACTGTCGGATTGCTCATAATGCTTATATCCGGGAGAATGTGCTGATTGGAGACAATTGCGTCATTGGAAATGCCACCGAGATCAAAAACGCCATTCTCTTTAACGGCTGTGAGGTGCCCCATCACAATTATGTGGGAGACTCCATCCTTGGAGCCGCGGTTCATTTGGGGGCCGGAGTGAAACTTTCCAACGTCAAACTGATCCCCGGTCCTATTAAAGTCCACTGGGAAGGCAAAGCTTACGACACCGGCCTGGAAAAGTTTGGTGCTCTGATCGGGGATCGGGCTCAGATTGGATGCAATGCCGTGCTAAGCCCAGGAAGTATTATCGGTCGCGATGCGGTGGTTTATCCTTGTATTCACTGGCGAGGCGTGCTCCCGAGCGGGCACATTGCCAAGGCCTTGGACCAGGTGATACGGTTGCAGCCGGACAAAAATCGTTCTAATTCAAGTGGTGAAAAAACGAAAAAGTAGATCCAACCCAAGCGGCGGAAGGGAAGAGCCACCTCGTCTACCGTGATTTATATCGAAGAAGAACGGACGCCGGAGGAATTGGAGCTGGAATCCTGGGTCGAACGTTTCTTCTCGCCCCAGGGACTCCTCTCCCGTGCTCGAAACTTTGAATACCGGCCGCAGCAACAACAAATGGCCAAGGCTGTGGCTCGGGCGCTTTTGCGTCGGGAACACCTCATGGTGGAGGCCGGAACCGGGGTCGGCAAAAGCCTGGCCTATCTTGTCCCGGCCATTCTCTACGCCGTCCAGCACGGCCGGAAGGCCATCATTTCCACTCATACCATCAACCTCCAGGAACAGCTCACCTGCAAAGACTTACCCCTCCTTCAGGAAATCTTACCAATCCCTTTTAAGTTCACCATGCTGAAAGGCCGGCAGAATTACCTTTGCACCCGCCGGCTCTATCGAGCGATGCAACAAGCCGAGGGCCTCTTCACCACCTCGGAACAGGCTGAGTTAAAACGCATCTACGAATGGTCGTTGAAGACGGAGGATGGGAGTTTGTCCGACTTTGACATTGAGCCGGATCCAAAGGTCTGGGCCCAGGTCTGTTCCGAACGCGGTGTCTGCTCGCCCCGTCTTTGCGGACCGCAATCCGATTTTGTCCGTGCCGGACATCGCCCCTGTTTCTATCAATTGGCCCGGAGCCGCATTCTCTCCGCCGATGTGTTGGTCCTCAACCACACGCTCTTTTTCATCCTCATGGCCGATGAAGAGGAACCGCCCCAGGAAGGGGTGCTTTTTCGCAACGACTTCGTCATCCTGGACGAGGCCCATACCATTGAACACGTGGCCTCCAAACACATCGGGTTAGCAATCTCCCATGGTCAAATCCGCTATGTCCTCCAGCGTCTCTGGAATCCTCGAACCGAAAAAGGCCTGCTCAGCCTTGTCCGCAAAGGCGAGCTGGTTCGGCAAGTCACCGAATTGCTCAGCTTGACGGATGAGTTTTTCAAGGCCCTGGAAGAAGAATGTGACCGGCTGGCCTGGTCCCAGAAGAAACCCAACGGAGGTCGAGCCTGGACGGAGGTCCGAATCCGGCGTCCCGACATTGTGCCGGACACCTTGTCCCTTCCGCTCCAACGTCTCCGTCAAGACCTGCGGCGCTTGGCCAATGAGCTGGATGACCGGGACGTTGCTGATGAGATCCTCGAAGCCGCCCGCCGGATCGGCGAACTTCGCGATGGCCTGAGTCTCTTCCTCAGCCAAAGCGCCGAGGATATGGTCTATTGGGTCGAACGAACGGGAAAGATCCAGCAGTTAACCCTCAATGCCGCCCCGATCGAGATCGGGGATTTCCTGCGACGGCGCCTTTTCGGTGTCGACACTTCCGTCATTCTGACCAGCGCTACATTGGGAGTCCCGTTGCTGCGGAGCATCAAAACCGCCCTGATCCGTCGCCTTGGACCCGAAGCCCAACGTCTTGCCCAATCTCCGGAAGAATCCCCCGAGCTGCTCTACTATGCCCAACGAATCGGGGCCGAATCGGCCCATCGCCTTAAGCTCGGTTCTCCTTTTGATTATCAACAGCAGATGAAACTCTACGTAGTCGGGAAAATGCCCGATCCGCGAACTCGAGAATACCGCGAGGCTCTGGAACATTGGATCCTGCACTTCGTCCGAATGACCGAAGGCAAGGCCTTTGTGCTCTTTACCAACGCCCGCCTGATGCAAGAAGTGGCTCAGACCTTGGAACCGAAATTTTTGGAATTAGGCTATCCTCTCTATGTCCAAGGGACCGGGATGCCTCGGTCCACCATGTTAGAAAAATTCAAGGCCAACCTCCATTCCATCCTCTTCGGTCTTGATAGTTTCTGGCAAGGGGTCGATGTCCCCGGTGAATCCCTTTCCAACGTCATTATCACGCGCCTCCCTTTTGCGGTGCCGGATCATCCTTTGATCGAGGCGCGATTGGAACGGATTGAAGAACGGGGTGGGAACCCGTTCTGGGAATACTCTTTGCCGGAGGCGATTTTAAAATTTCGGCAGGGTGTTGGCCGCCTGATTCGAACCAAAGAAGATCGGGGCATCGTCGTAGTCCTGGACAACCGAATTCTGACCCAACGCTATGGACGCGCCTTCCTTCAGGCCATCCCTCCTTGCGAGATCGAGGT
>CAZBKV010000125.1:0-2837 GCA_964492575.1 uncultured Verrucomicrobiota bacterium
AGCCCCTATCGCGGCAGCACCTTTGGAGAGCGGAGCGACCAGGGAAGCTCGGCCGGTCCCATGGCTAGGATCGATGATGATCGGGCAGTGGGATTCCTCCTTGATAATTGGGATGGCACTGAGGTCGAGGGTGTTCCGAGTATAAGTTTCGAAGGTCCGGATGCCGCGTTCACAAAATATCAGGTTCGGATTCCCGCTGGCTAAAATATATTCTCCGGCCAGAAGCCATTCTTCAATCCGCATCGACATTCCGCGTTTGAGTAGGATCGGTTTGCCGGTCTTCGCGGCGGCGACAAGGAGCTGGAAGTTACTCGCATTGCGGGCACCGATCTGGAGGATGTCTGCATACTCGGCTACAAGATCGACGTGTTGCTCGGAAAGGACCTCCGTGATGATGGCCAACCCGGTAGCAGCCCGTGCTTTGGCCAGGAGTTTAAGTCCCTTTTCTCCAAGGCCTTGGAAGTCGTAGGGGGAAGTGCGGGGTTTGAAGGCTCCCCCTCGAAGGATCGTCGCCCCGGCCCTTCGAACCGCTTCAGCGGTTCGCATCAGTTGATCTTCATTTTCCACCGAACAGGGACCGGCCATCACATGGAAGCTTTTCCCGCCAATGGTCAGATTTCCTACCCGAATAAGGGTGTCTTGGGGATGGGCTTCTCGGCTGACGAGCTTGTAGCGTTTTTGGACAGGCATGACATTCTCGACCTGGGACCATGAGAGGAGGGTTTCGAGGGTAGGATGCGTCCGCTCGTCACCGATACAACCGATCACCACCCGTTCGACTCCATGGATGACGTGCGGTTTGTAGCCGAGTTTTTGGATCTCATCCAACACGTCTTGGAGTTCCTGTTTCGTCACATTGGGTTTGAGTACCACGATCATAAGCCTCCTTGAAAAGCAATCAGGCCGGGGTGAACCCCCGGCCTGGGACCTGCGTTTGAGCTGTATTCAAAAAGATTTTCCCCTTACTCTTTCCTTTGTTCCGACAGCCCACACGCAGGCCCCCGGCTAAAGTACCAAAACCAAAAGTACCAGCCGCTGTTCCTGCGTGTCAGACTGTCCTGAACCCACTTCATTCGCTCCTTCTGAGAATATCCCGACCTTTGGATCTGTCAATTTCTCTTTTGAAAAAATTCGACCTTCTATTCAACCCCCACGGCGTGGAGAAAAAGCAGGCATCAGTTAAATCTCGTATAGGGCTTCCAAAAGAGAACAGAAAAGCAGGAAGAAAGACCGGGAAAGAGAAAAAACCATGGCTTTCCAATGGCCACAGCTGGAAACGGAGTTTTTGGGATTCCGTGGCTGTGTCGCTACGTCTGTAAGAGCGGGAAAAGGAGGCTTCCCAATCAACAAGATGAAGGGGTAATCAGGGATAAAGCTTCTGGGGAAAGGGAGCTTTGGACGGATTGTGTTTGTTTGGGGATGCATTTCAGGGGGACAAAGAGTATGGTTGAGAAGAAGCGATAAGCACGGGGAGTAAACAAGACTCGGACACCTTTTTGGAGGCAAGAAGGTCTCCCAATGGGAAGCAAGAAAAAAGAAGAAAAACTCAAAGAAGTTCGCGGAGTTTATCGGTCGGGAACGACGGCGGTTTCTGCACGAGCCGCTTCCCTGTCTCAGGCCGTGGATTCTTTGCTGAAGGGATTCGAAGAGAAAGGGCTTCTTCTGAGGAATCCCCCTCAGATTCGGCACTATCTTATGGAATTCCCGCGGCTTGTGAGGCTTCTCCCTCAAATCATAGAAAGTGTTAGGAGACATTTCCCGCGCACTCCTCTTTGTTTGGAATGCTATCAGGATCCGGAAATGGATGATCGCTATCTTGCTCTGTATCTTCGCTTCCCCCGATATGAGGAATCCTTGTTAGAACGGATTCATGCAACGGAAGCGGAGTTTCGGAAAGATCTGACCGAGAAAGACGGATGGATTCAATTGATGGTGGATTTTCAGGAGGGATGACGAGAGGAATGCCTTTTGATTGGAAGAGCTACTTTGTGTTAGCCCAATATTTAGCCGAGTCCGTTCCTCCAGGTTGTTCCCCTGAGGCAGCCAAGCGTTCGGCGATTAGCCGGGCCTATTATGCAGCGTTTGGAGAGGCCCGGAGGTATGCTGAAGCTAGGTTAGGATTTCAACGGAGAGGGCAAGTAGAAGATCATAAACGGCTGCGGGAATGTTTTGTTCAAAAGGGCGGCAAGTGGAAAGAGGTAGCGATGGATTTGAATCGTCTGCGTAGTCTTCGGAATGCATGTGACTATGAAGATGAGGTTTCGGATCTTTCCTCTACCACCCGTTTTGCACTCCAAATGGCCGCTAGGTTGATGCAGAGTTGCCGGTAAGTCCTGCGGGAGGGAAATGATTTCAGGCTTGTCCGGGAAGCATGGGCTCTTCATAAGAGAGGGCTTGTGGGACGGGAAATTTTAGAGGAGCTGAAATGGCGTGGGCTGTTCGAGGCCTGTACGGATGAGGCGGGTTTGGCCGAACGACTGAGTCGTGGGCCGGTGACTTTGTATTGTGGGTTTGATCCGACGGCGGACAGCCTGCACGTGGGGAACCTGGTTCCGCTGTTGGCCTTACGACGCTTTCAGTTAGCGGGACATCGACCGATCGCCGTGGCCGGCGGGGCAACCGGAGCCATTGGAGATCCAAGTGGCAAATCCCAAGAACGACAGCTCCTTAGCTTGGAGACCATCCGTCACAACATCGAATCTGTAAAAAAACAACTGGAACGATTGCTCGATTTCAACGGATCAGAAACCGGGGCCCTTTTGGTAGATAATGCCGAATGGTTAGCTCCTATCTCCTTACTCGATTTTCTTCGCGATGTCGGCAAGCACTTTACCGTC
>CAZBKV010000125.1:2847-7156 GCA_964492575.1 uncultured Verrucomicrobiota bacterium
ACCCGCCTGGAGCAGACCGAGGCGGGAATGAGCTATACGGAATTCAGTTACATGTTACTTCAGGCCTACGACTTCTATCACCTTCGAAAGCATTACAACTGTGAGCTGCAGATCGGAGGCAGTGATCAGTGGGGCAACATTACCGCCGGGATCGATCTGTGTCGTAAAAAACTTGGGGTTACGGTCTATGGGCTGACTCTGCCGCTGATTACAAATGCGGATGGGACCAAGTTCGGGAAGACCGAAGCCGGCGCCGTGTGGCTCGATCCGAATCGAACCAGTGTCTACCAGTTCTATCAATTCTGGATTCGGACGGATGACCGAGACGTGATTCGGTATTTGAAGTACTTTACCTTCCTATCCCGCGAAGAAATCGAGGAGCTGGCCCGGAAACATCAGGCGCGTCCTGAAGCACGAGAGGCCCATCGTGCACTGGCGTTTGAGGTAACACGGATGGTTCATGGCGAGACAGAGGCCCGTGAGGCCGAGCAAGCCAGTCGGGTTCTTTTCGGAGGATCGATCGAAGGAATCCGTGAAAAGACATTTGAGCAGATCGTCTCAGAGATTCCTTCCGCTCCGATTCGATCCGATCGATGGGGCGGAGATGGGATTCTGTTGATTGATCTGTTGGTGGAATCCAAGCTCTGTCCCAGCCGGGGCCAGGCAAAGAAGGACATCACGGCCGGCGGGATCTATCTTAATAACGTCCGAGTCACAGACATCCAGCGTCGGATCACCGATGTCGATCTCCTCTACGGCAAGTATCTTCTTCTTCGAAAAGGCAAGAAAAATTACTTCCTCTTTTACTTACTGCCGGCGTAAGAGCCTGCGGGACCTCTTTAAATGTGGGAAAAAACGGTATTGGACAGGCTAAGAAACCCGGCACGAGGGATAGAAGCCGAAGAAAAGTTTCGTTTTGGCGGGCGTTGCTCCAGCTCATCCGAAAAACCCATCGTCTCACGACAGTAGCTACACAGCTTCGAAAGCTACGCTGAGAAACGGACACTATGTAGCTACGCTCGTAAAAGCGTGGACAGGAAAAGAAAAGAGAAACAAAAGAATCTCCTCTTCTGCCCTTTCCGAATTTTTCGGATACGCTCTAGTTTGGCGGCGAATAAATAATGCAAACCTATACAATTACTTTGGCTTCGATGACCCGATAAGTTATACCTGCCCCTAATTTATCAACTAACTCCTCCTACGATGCGTCTATGGTGCTGATAATCACCATCACAACATCGCAAGGTGGGACCAAGGCCGAGAACGAGTTTTCGAAAACGCCGAGGTTCTTATGCTGCCAGATATCACGAACAACCGCAGGTTTGTGCTCTAGACCAATGTCGGTCCACTTAACGGCGATCCTCTGCGCCTTGGTGTTTGAACGATTGAAAAGGACCACAGCAACGCGCTTCTGTCTGTCATAAGGTTCCCATCTTTGCCAAGGGCCAGGAATGAGAGGTTTGGCCCAAACCTGCCAAGAATTGGCTTTCATGTCACGCGCAACGAGCCGACCGAAGATGCCGCGTGGGTCTTGGTTGACCATGATCGCTTCTCTGTTTGTGAGGATCTTCCGAATGGTGTCGTCCATGTTTCTCAAGTCGTTGCCAGCCAGTAGAGGGGCACTAAGAATGCACCACATCGAGAACATGGCCCGTGACTGCGAGACAGTAAGCCCCGGATTGCCGACTTCCAGTATGTCCGGATCATTCCAGTATCCGGGGTACATCCATCGGGTAGTATCCAGTAGCCCGTGCCCATCAGCGAGGCCTACCTGTTGGTCAATGTTGCGGAGTACTTCGACCCACTTCCCATGCAGGTCGCTACCAGTTCGCCAGGCGTTGGGTAGCTCCGATGGGTTGTGCGCATAGGAACCCTCACAGCCAACCAATCCAGGTACGAACGGGTTGTGACTCTTAAAGCTGATGCTAAGAAAAATAGGCCTGCCTGAGTCAGCAAGCAGTTGGCGTAGAAGCAAGTAGTGCTTCTCCGTCTCGCGTTTGCAAAACGAGTCATACTTGAGGTAGTCAACACCCCACTCGACAAATTCATCCACCATGTCTTGATAGGCCTTTTCAGGTACGCCCCTGGCATATATACCAAACTTCAGTCCCTTGGAGTGGATATAATCCGCAAGGGCCTTCATGCCGTGAGGAAACTTACGGGGACTGGGCTTGGGGATCTGTTTTCCCCCGACGATCCCATAGCCGTCATCGAGATTGACATACTGGTATCCAACATCCCTCATCCCACTACTGACCATTGCATCGGCTATCTCCTTAATTAACCTCTCGTTAATGTTCCACCTAAAGTGACTCCATGTGTTGAAACCCATTGGCGGCGTACGGGACAACTTGTATTCAAAGGTGAACGTCTCGGCTGAGCGACGCCTGTTTCCAACCTTGTCGACCGCTACTACGTACCATTCATGTTGTCGCTGGCCGACCATGCAGGCGTAGTTGGTCTGATTCGGCGGGAGCGTTTTGAGTAGTTTGCCATCAACCCACAGTTCATAACAATCTAGGCCCGATCCCTCGTCTACGCTGGCCTGCCAGCTAAGAACTGGTCGGTCAGCAAAATGGACGTTGTGCTCGTGATACCACTGAGCGAATTCTTTCCAATGAACGGTTGGTTTGTCATCCCAGATGGTAATGCCATTGGCTGGGGAGAGCAGATGAAACACCCTAGGTGGAGTGTTATCGAACACGTTTACCCTGCCCGGCGATACGCCATCAATTGAACGAAAGATATTTGACGACAGGAGTGTGCCTGCCGCCACAAAACCTATAATACCTAAGATACCAAAGGTGGTTGGACGAGACATTTCCATTTCTCCGTAAATGTCGGTTACTCCAGCGTTGTTGCTCAAAAGAGTAATGCTGGAGCAAAGACAACGACAAGATGAAAATCAAAACATCGAATTTCACCAACTTAAGATCTACAGCAGGAGTTCGTGAGATTTCGAAAACAGTTCTCCTTTGCCTGGATCTGTAACGGCTGAGGGAAGTTTTGTGTTGAATTGGATGCGACACGGTGGATTATCAGGGCGATAAATCCACAGCAGGTACGTGTTGTAGAAAAGAAGAAGACTAACCAAAAGCAAAAGGAGGATGTGGTTATGTGGAAGAAGGTAAGTCTCGTTGTCAGCGGTGTGTTGCTGTGCGGTGGTCTGGCCCTTGGGCAGACCAGCCTGGAACAGATGGTGAAGGAAGGAGAAGCTAGTTGGGTCTTGGGGACCTGGAAAGGGACGACAGAAAATGGCACGGGAATCACCCTGCAGACTCGATGGGATTTGAAAAGGCAAATTATCGTTTTGCGTGGCACGGTCGGGGAATTTCAGTTCCTGGGGATCACCTCGGTCAATCCTCTGAGTGGCCAGGTGGAATATACCGGGTTTGATAGCCGGGGAGGGCGATCCAAAGGCTCTTGGGATTCAGATGGGCAGAATTTAATTCTTACAGTAGAAGGGACTTCGCCGGACGGGGAGACCCACAAGGTAGCCTTTGTATTTGTCAAGAAGGAACGGAATAAGATGGACGTGGAGTTGCACGAGGTGGACCAGTGGGGGTATCCGGTCTATCCGGCGAGAGGGAAGATCACGCTTACGAAGCAGAAGAGGACGCCTCGAGCGCATGGGAGAAAGGCTAGGAAGGCCCAGCAGCAATAAAGGCCCCTAAGAAATCAGTTATCTTTTGCCTCCCTCGGCGTTTGCAGCGTCGGGGGAGTTTTTCTTTTCGGAATTTCATTTTGACTGGAAAGACGGAACCGCTAAGGTTGATTGCTAAATTGGGTGCGTGGAGCTTTCTAACTTTAAGATTTAAGAAGAGAACGATCGAGGAGGATGGTTTATGGCAAAGCGGACGATTCGAGATGTGGATTTAAGCGGGAAGCGTGTGTTTGTCCGGGTGGATTTCAATGTGCCGTTGAAGGAGAAAGACGGGCAGATGGTAATTACGGATGACACCCGGATCCGGGCGGCGCTTCCTACGATTCGCGAGCTGGTGGAGAAGAAGGCGAAAGTGATTTTGGCCTCGCATCTGGGACGTCCGAAAGGAAAAGTGGATCCGTCCCTCTCCCTGCGTCCGGTAGCCCAGCGACTTTCCGAACTGTTAGGCAAGCCGGTGCCGTTTGTGGAGGATTGTGTAGGTGAGAAAGTAGCGGCTGCGGTGGAAGCCATGCAGCCCGGAGATGTAATCCTGCTGGAGAACGTCCGGTTCCACCCTGAAGAGGAAGCCAACGATCCTCAGTTTGCGGCGGAATTGACGAAGTATGCCGATGCGTATGTGAATGACGCCTTTGGTACAGCTCATCG
>CAZBKV010000126.1:0-7156 GCA_964492575.1 uncultured Verrucomicrobiota bacterium
GATCCGAACATCATTGCTACCTGGACCGAATACGGTGTGCGATATCCTTCGGCGGGGAATTTGTCCTCTCTACGGCCAGAAGGAGAAGGTCTGCTTGGCCAAGATGGTTATTTTGAAGCAGTTGGGCGGCAAGATCTTCCAAACGAGGGCTTCTTCGGCCGTGCTCTTTCAGGACGGCCACATCTACAGCATTCAGATAGACCGGGACCAACCATCCAACAAGGCCTACCGCCGCAGCAAAACAGAAGTAAAGGATTACTCGCAGCCCTCGCATCCTTTCTTTTTTCCTCTTGCGTCGGAATTAAAACCTTCCCTCCGTCCGAAGAGCAACGGAAAATGAACCTCCTTTCTGGATTCCCCCAGTTTCTTTCCAATCCGACGTGGTTCTACCGATTTTCCTTCGGTCCTTTCTCCTTCTTTTTTCCTCTAAAAATCCTTCAGGAAAACAAAAACACTCCGGATGAGAAATCTTACTTCTTTTCCCTCCGGAGAAACGGGGAGAGGCAAGTTTCCGGTTTGGTTTTTCATGCGTTTTAGCTCAATTTGGCCAGTAATTCTGCATTGGTTTTGTATTTCCGGAGCGCGGTCAAAAGGGTTTCAATCGCTTCTACCGGATTCAGATCTGTCATCATCCGTCGCAGCTTACGAATCGCCTCAATCTGGTCGGCTGGGTAGAGTTTTTCTTCCTTACGTGTCCCACTGCGGGGAATATCGACTGCGGGGAAGAGCCGTCGATCGGCCAGACGGCGATCTAGGACCAATTCCATATTTCCGGTTCCTTTGAACTCCTGGAAAATCAGTTCATCCATGCGGGATCCGGTTTCGACCAGGGCGGTAGCGATGATCGTAAGGGATCCTCCTTCTTCAATTTTGCGGGCTGCAGCGAAGATCCGGCGGGGAATTTCTAAGGCTCGGGCATCGATACCTCCAGTCATTGTTCGGCCGCTGCTACCTTTTACGTTATTGTAGGCCCGAGCAACCCGCGTCAACGAATCAAGAAGGACCAACACATCCTTCCCTGCCTCTACCATTCGACGGCATCGCTCAATAATGAATCGAGAGAGACGGACATGCGTCTCCAAATCTTGATCGTTCGAAGAAGCAATGACTTCTGCTTCCACAGACCGTTGAAAATCCGTCACCTCCTCCGGTCGTTCATCGATCAATAACACAATCACATGAATCTCCGGATGGTTCTTGGTCACTGCATTGGCAATCTGTTTCAAGATGGTGGTTTTTCCGGTCCGTGGAGGGGCCACAATCAAACCCCGCGTCCCCTTTCCGATCGGAGTTACCAAATCAATCAACCGCGTCTCCAACAAATCGGGTTCTGTTTCCAGACGGATCCGTTCATAAGGATCGATGGTCGTGAGGTACTCAAATCGAATCCGCTTCCCATATTCTTCCAGACTGACCCCGTCGATCTCCACGATCTCCTTCAACTGGGGACTGTTCCCTTTCTGAGGCGGCATCAGCGTCCCTTTAATGTAGGATCCTTCCCGCAAACCCAACCGTTTAATCAGCTCTGGAGAGACAAAGACATCGGTCTGTTTGGGCGCAAAATGCCGCTCCGGGGTTCGTAGAAAACCGAACCCTTTCTCGGTGATTTCCAGATAACCAGCCCCAACTTCCGGACAGCTCTTTGTCTGCTGGTTTTGAGTCTCGTTCTTCTTTTCAGCGCTCATCGTAACAGCAACGCTCGTTTTTCAGTTCTTCTACCGGAATCGCTAGAACCCTCCCTTTGGAGACGGCGATACAATGATTGTGTGGAACACTGCCCGAAAAAATTCGGCTTCTGCCGTCTTAGACAAGCTTCACCCTTTCTATAGCTCAAACAACGAAGCTCGGCAAATGAAATTTGGGGCCAAAGCTCTACCACAAAACCCAATGCCCCTTTGCCCCCTCGGTTCCCTTAAGCACAAACTGTGCCGAAACTAGTAGTCCCATCTATTCAAATGGTCAAGCCCTCCTCTCTTTTTCTCCCCTGCCCTTTCATTGGATCGATCCCTTCCCCTCCTTCGTCTTCTTAGACGTCCCACCCCTCCACTCCTTCTTCACAATCTGGCCCACTTGGCGAACAACCCGCTGTTCCACCCTATCCAACTGTTCTAGTAACCCCTGCCTTCGCAAGTCAAAAGACCGACACGGACCGGTTTGGGATCTTCCGGTCCAACGCGGACTCCCATTGTGAAAACACCATCCGGCTGCCCCTCCCCGAATCGCTCCAGTCAAATCGACCAAAAAATCCCTCTCCCCAGGCTGCCATCGCCCATAATCCCGCCGAAACGGTTCCTGAAGATGAACCGGTACCACTTGCCCCACCTGTCGCATCCAGGCCAGCCATTGACGTACCTTTTGCGCCGTCTGCTCCGCACTTCCCGACCGCCGAGGCCGATGCGGCGCCACAAAGTCCACCCTCACTTCCTTCAAATACTGACGCAACTGCTCTTGCGTAAGATCCCCTGCATGAGAGGCTGTCACCAGTCGATCCGGATCAATCGCCCGAATCGCCTCCCGAAGTTCCCGTAACTCTTGATAGGAGACAAACCGAGCATCTCGTACATTCCGTTCATTAGCTATGTCAAAATAGACATTTCGAAACGGCTTCAACCCCCGCGCCAATGTCTGAACCGCCCGCAAATGAACCTGCTGGTTCGGCAAAAGAGACCCCCGGGAGAGGGTCACATCCACAATCATGCCACGCGCGTCGGCCGCACGAACCAGATCCAGCAACCGACTCCAGTATGGTTGCCGCGGCGCCCCATCCGGTCCGATCGCCGAAACATTGGCTCCACAGCCGTCCCATGTCGCCCAAACTCGAATCCAATGAAACCCGTATCGATGAAGCCGATCCAAATCCCGATAAAGAATCTCCGGAGGGGCTCCACATCCTCCATAATAACTTATACCAAGAAGAAAAGTCGGCCGGCCATCGATGGTAAAAGAAGCCCCCTGGATCCCCAACGTCGCTGCCAACCCCTCAATCCCAAGCAAACCGAACGTGACGAAAATCCATGTTCGAATCGGATGCCATCTCATGTTTTCTTAGACCGCCGAAAGGAAAGAGTTCTTCAATAGAAAATCCAAGCCCTCTATCCATCTTTGCCGATCTTAGTGCGTTGGGGGCAACGGACCCTACCTTTTGATTTTCTTTCGAATGCCAAGGGTCAGGCAGGGCGGCTTGTCCTCAAGCCGCCGCAAGGAAATTTCGTGTTTCATTTTTACGGCGCGCTGAGGACAGCGCGCCCTACCTACCTCTGGTAAGTTTCCTGAGGGAATTGCGTCTTGTCTCTCTTTCCTCGGAGCATTTATTTAACAAAATGAGTATAGCAGTTGGAAGACAAGCCACACTTTTCATAATAGACACCGAAAAGCCTTCGACCTCAGTGCCATTCATAGACCCAACCCCGTGCGGGGATCGTAATGTTTCTTCCTTGGAACCGAACATTGATTTGATGATCGTTGAAATTTTCTACCACAAAACTCCCATCCTGGAATAAATACAACCCAACCTTGTTCGGGGCACGAAAGGCCACACCTAACCGATCCAACAACGGTGCCCGGAGCCGATCCAACACCTCTTGGGATAGAGAGAGCAGACGCTTCGGATTCCTTTGGACAGGGAGAACAAAGACATTTTTCGATGGCAATCGAATCCCCCTCTTCCGCAACGTTTCCATCACCTCGTCCGTCAACAGCACCGGCTTTCCAGAAGCTACAAACTGCCGAAGTTCAGAAACAAAATTCGAATCTTTGAAGGCATGCATGGAGAAAAAGGCAGCCGGTGCATTGGTCGGGAACAAATGGGTCGGTACCCCAGGAATCCCCAACATCCCCACATAGTCAAACACCTTCTTCTCACCGTTTGGATGACTACCGATCGGCTTATAAAAAGCGACGCCGACAGGCCGTCGTTTGCGAACCTCCGCAGCTACCCGAAACAGCTCTGGTAAATTTTTCCGCAATGCCGCCACATCTTCCGGACCGTGCTCGCGATGCAGACCGCCGTAGCAGAAAAGCACCGTTTCGCGCGCTCCGCCCAGAATGGTCTGTCGCGCTTGTTCTATGTAAGTCGGCGGGGTCGTTCCTAACCAATCAAACCAGCCACCCCCACATTTGGGACCTCCAATTTCCCCCAACCAGCGCATCAAAAAATAAGCTGCATACTGGACCGTGCCGCCCCAGCGCGGATCGGTATAATCGCGAATCTCAGTCCCTACCCAAATTTTATCAAACAGCTGAGTCTCCCGCCCCACCTCATAACCTCGATCCTGAAACGAATCATACCATTGAGGATATTTAACAATAATTTTGACCTTGGGATTCACGGCCCGCGCCGGCTTTAAAATTCGTTCTTCAGAAAGATGAACCATCAACTCACATCGATATGCCTCCCAAGTAGGGGCCGGGACCGTCCAGGTTTGTTTTCCAATTCGAACCTGTTGGGCCCGTCGCGCCGCATCACAAGCCTTGCACGTACAGTCCGTAAACCAAAAGTCATCGATCATAATCTCATCAAACATGCTCGCGGCGTAACGAAAGATCTTGGCCAACTGATCCTGGGTGGCCGGGTCGGTATAGCAGGAGATGATTTTCCAACCGGTGGATCGTTTGCCTACCTGTGTGGTGGTCACACATCCACAAACCTCAAATCCAGCCTGAAGAAATCGCTCTTTGGCATGAAGAAGGATCGACCGGGGACACCAAAAACCACCTCGAAAGGCTTCCAGATAAACCTTGGTTACCCCAGTCTGTTTACACCAGCGAATCGCTTCCTCAATCCCTGCATCGGTGGCTAAGTATCGATGGACATCCTGGGCCGTAAACAGGGTGGAATACCGATGCACAGCGCTATACCGGTGGCCCAAGGCCCACAGATCTTCTGCCTGCATCAAGCCGCTCCACCCACTCCAAAGCCAGCAGGTAAGAAGGCAAATCCAGATCTTTGTCTTTTGCATACTTTGATTAAACCTTGGATCTCTTTCTCTGGCAACCTTTACCGCTGCATCGTAGGAGAGACCAATTGCCACAGACCGACCCCAAAGCTGATCCCCGCCATGAACAACAAGGCCCATCGGGTGGGAGGCAGCACTTCCGGTTTCATGCGCTCCCCCCACTCGGCCAGCCGTCGTAGGCCTAGCCTCCGCCGGAGCCGAATCCCCCACTCATAGAGCGGTTCCGTGACTATAAAGAGTCCATACCAGAAAATCCCCCATCCCATAAAAAACCACCAGGGCACCCCACTCTGCCTTAATCCCAGCATCGGAAAGGCCCAGGAAAGCCCTAGCAACGGAATAATAATCCACCAGAGAGACCATCGTTTTTTCGGCCTATATGGTTGCACTCCTTTATTTTCTCTCAAAACCCAAACAATGGCCAGTAAAAACGGCTGTCCAAATACCCCAGCATCCCTAACAAGCCAACGACCTTCCGTTTCACACATCCCTGGTTTTTCTCCTTCAGAACGACCCCTACCGGAGGCGTTAAAACCGGAGAGGGGAATCGGAAAAGGAAATACGTGGTCTCAGAAGACAAAGCGGCCTCGGTTGAACCTAGGGTACGGAGAAGAGAAGCGAACAAATGGCTCTCCAGTACCCAGCGATTCTATCGTTCTCTCCACGCCGCCAAACCGGTTCCCCCAATTTTCTCCCCTTGTCAGATCCATTGAACCCGGTACAGTGGGCCACATGACCTCAGAACGAGGACAATCCAACCCCTCCAAAACCGATTCCACTTCTCTCCAAAAGAAACGGCCTCCTGAAACGGTGGCGGAAGAGTTGGTTTCTGCTCAGGAACGACTAGCTCGACTCCAACAGGAAAAAGAAGAGCTGGAACGACAACTTGTTACGATCGAGGAACTCCGACGCCGTCAGATTGAATGGGAAACCGGCCGTCAGGAGGTACTGGAGAAGTTAACCCGTGGATTGGCCCTGCTGGAAGAAGCCGAGGCCAAAGCCCGGCGACAGGCCGGACGATTGAATCGACTGGTGGAAGGATTCCGGGAGGCCCTGGCACAGGTCAAGGCCATTGACGAGTCGAGTTGGACCGAGGAGAACTATCCGGAACAACTGAGCAAGGCCCTGACGGTCTTAGATAACGCCCGGATGGAATGGAATGCGGCGGTGCTGGAGTGGCCCGAGCTGGCGAAAGACTCCGAAGAATTGGAACCGGAGACTGTTCCGAATCCCGGATCCGCTTCTTCGATCGATTGGATTATGCTTCTTCGTCGGCTTCGTTTCTGGGAATGGGTTCGGATTGGTCTGGCGTTGTTCTTCCCGGTATGGGTTGTGGGACTTCTTTTGGCTATGGCTTTGTTGGTAATTGCTTTGCGATAGAAAAGCTCGATATCCAGAAGCTTAACGACATTTGATCATTTAGCTGGATGGATGCGATGGCCATGGAAAAAGGATCCCTTACGGCGATTAGAAAAAGACCTGACCAGACGTCTACGGCGGGTTGAAGAGGAACTGAAGGCCTTAGACCCGGCATCGACCCGGAAAGAGGATTTGCAGACCGCAGAGTCTTTTCTTTCCGGAACCTCTCCTTCTCATCCAACCCAACCTTCGCCTCCTTATATTTCTCCCACAGGTACTGATTCTAAGAACCCTCCGTCACCTAGAGGAATGAGGGAAAGTCCTCCCTTTTCCAAAGGTCAGGCGTCTTCTCCTTCGAATCCTTTTCCAGGGATCAAAGCACGCATGGCCGCCGCCTGGAAGGCGCGCCAGGAACAACGCCGCCGAGAGCAAGAACGACTTCGAAATCTGGCCATGCAACTTCGCGCTTCCGGCAGCCTTGAAGATATCCCGCTGATTCGCTATGAACGACGAGTGGCGAGGAACCGGCGCATTGCCCTGCTCCTTTTGTTAGGGCTCCTTGGTTTAGGAACGGTTTATTACCTTTTCTTTTCTGGATATTGAATCGATCGATGGAATGGATGTGCCTTGCAACTCCTGATGGTTGGATCCGATTGGGCTGGACTCATCGCGGTCTGGCACAAGTCCAGCTCCCTCCCCTCGATCCCAAAAAGCCTATCCAATCCGACGGCTCTCCTTCGTCCGCTTCCTCCATCTCTATTCCACCGGATTGGCAAAAGGCCGCGAGAGAGGAATTGCTTCAGCTCCTGGCAGGTAAACCTCTCCCACAAAGTCGGGTACCC
>CAZBKV010000127.1:0-5923 GCA_964492575.1 uncultured Verrucomicrobiota bacterium
CAGGGCCAGGTAGGGCGGCTTGTCCTCAAGCCGCCGTATCCTTTTCCATCTTTCCTTCGGCGTGATGAGGGTAGCGCGCTCGTGAAAGGGAATTTTTTTCGGCGCGATGGGACACGCGTCCTACGTGCATTTTTCTTCGGGGCAATTGTTTGATAGATTTCTATTCCTTTCCCGTCCTTCTTCCGACGGTGGAAAAAGTAAGGTTTTTTTCGTGTCTCCTTTGGCTTGACAGATGGGGCAGGGGCGGCATGCTCGGGGGCATGAAGACCGATTATGGAATTCTGAGACGGAGAGGCCTGAAGCGATGGGCCTTGGCAGTGGGGGCTGTTTGTGCCCTTGGCCTTTGGAGTTGGGCAGGGGAGGCGGTGATTTCCACGGCGACGTTGCTCCAGGATATGGTGAATCTGCGGGCGATGGCCGAATTCCCCAGCCCCTACTATACGTGTAAGCAATTTTCTTCGTATGATCGGCGATCGAAGACCCCGGCCGATCCGAAGACCTGGTTTGCCAACGGCGATCGGGGCCATTACCTGCGGGTCGAGGAACGAAACGGCCGGAAGGAGTATGTGATGATGGATGCGGATGGGCCTGGAGCGGTGGTGAGGATTTGGTCGGCGAATCCGCGGGGGACCTTGCGGATTTATCTGGATGGCTCGGACACTCCGGTTTTGGAAGCCCCGATGGCCGATTTATTAGGCGGCAAGTTCCCCGGGCTGCCGCGGCCGATCGCCGGGGAGTATAGTCGGGGATGGAATTTGTATTTCCCGATTCCGTATGCCCGGCATTGTAAGATCACCAGTGATCAAGGGGACTTTTACTACCACGTAGATTATCGGACCTATGAGAAGGGGACCGTGGTCAAGAGCTTTACGTTACAGGATCTGAAGGCATTGCAGCCGCAGATCCAGGCTTTGGTACGGCGGTTGGAGCATCCGCGGACGGCGGTCGATTTGAAGATCCAAGCCCGAAAGACGATTCAGGAGACCCTCCAACCCGGCGAGCGGTATCAACTGGATCTCCAAGGACCGGCGGCGATTTGTGAGATTGTCCTTCGCGTGCAAGCTCGGGATTTGGACCGGGCCTTACGGGGCACGGTGCTGCGAATCGATTTTGATGGAGAACCGTGTGTGGAAGCTCCGTTAGGGGATTTCTTCGGCAGTATGCCGGGGATTAATCCGTTTGAGGCGTTGCCCCTGGGCATGACCAAGGATGGAGAGATGTATTGCCACTGGTTTATGCCGTTCCGGGATGGAGCCCATCTGGAATTGGTCAATTGGAGTCCGGAGACGCTGACGATCCAGGGGCGAGTGGGATGGAGTTCCTATCGGTGGACGGATCGATCGATGCATTTCCGGGCCAAATGGCGGGTGGAATTTGAGATACCGACCCGGCCGATGCGGGATTGGAATTATCTGACGACGTTTGGGACCGGTGTATTTGGTGGTGTGGCCTTTGCTATCGACAATCCCGTTAAGGCCTGGTGGGGGGAAGGGGATGAGAAGATTTATGTCGATGGAGAGACGTTTCCGAGTTTCTTCGGTACCGGGACGGAAGATTATTACGGGTATGCTTGGGGGTCACCCGAGCTGTTTACGCATGCATACCATTCGCAGAGCCGCTGTGATGGCCCAGCGAATTACGGCCGGACGAGCGTGAATCGATTCCATATTCTGGATCGTATTCCGTTTCAGAAGTCGTTCCGATTTGATATCGAGCTGTGGCATTGGCGGGATTGTAAGGTGAATATGGCGGTGACCGCCTATTGGTATGCCAAACCCGGTGCGGTGGATGGATTCCAGACGTTAGGGCCGGAAGATCTCCAGGTCTGGCCGATGCCGAAGTATCAACCGCCTCGTGTGAAAGGGGCGATTGAAGGAGAGAGCATGCGAATTGTTCGCGTCGTGGGTAAAGTCGAGCCGCAGGATTGGGCGGGACTGAGCGGAGAACGGCATCTGTGGTGGCATGCCGGGATGAAACCCGGGGATCAGCTGATCCTTGCGTTTCCGGTTTCAAAGGCGGGGCGATACCGCGTGCTTGCCCGATTCTTAAAGGCTCGGGATTATGGGATTCACCAATTGGCGATTAACGGGAAGAAGACGGGCAAACCGATCGATTTTTACAATCCTACGGTGGTTCCTACCAAAGAGGTTGACCTCGGCGTTTGGGACCTCCGAAAAGGGAACAACTATCTGACGGTGACTGTCGTAGGGGCCAACCCCAAGGCCGTAAAGGCGTATATGTTTGGGTTAGATTACATTCGGTTGGTACCGGTGAAATAAAGTGTAAAAAAGTTTGCTGTTTTGAGACCTTAGGAAAAAGGCCTCCTGTTGAGAGCAGGAGGTCTTTGCGTTTGTCAAACTTTTGCCCCAAAGGTAAAAGTAGGTAGGGCGGCCTGTCCCCAGGCCGCCGCAATCAAAATTTCTTCTTCTTCTTCTTCCCGGCGCGTTGGGGACAACGCGCCCTACCCCAACATGGTTCTCGAAACCCAGGGTCAGGTAGGGCGGCTTGTCCTCAAACCGCCGCATCCTTTCCATCTTTCCTTCGGCGCGCTGAGGACAGCGCACCCTACCTTTCCGAATTTTTCACTCAAGGGCAGTTATTTGACCGATGCCTCGCGTTTTTGGTGTTTTCTGGAAAGGGGATTATGGCTGCGGCAAGGGTTGGGGAGGGATTTGGAAGGCGTCCCCTTGGACCTGGATGCGCAAGACGGTGACCGGTTGTTTTTGCGGTCCGATATGGAGAATCCGTCTTCCGTCCGGCGTAGAGGTCGTCTTCAGACTTTCTCCGCTCAGAATCTCGATCTTCTGAATCGGTATTGGAAGTTTAGGAAGCACAAGCTGGCCGTTTTTGGGAGGCTGAAGGAGGAAAAGGTAGATGTGATGCCCTTTGCATGTGGAGGCACCCCATTGGCCGGGTAAGAACGGTCCACCACGGGTTCCATAAATCCCTTCCCCATACTTTCGGAGCCAACGTCCGATTTGACGAAGGATTTGGACCTGGCGCGGCTCGATTCGGCCGTCCGGCATCGGCCCTACATTGAGAAGGAGATTTCCGTCTCCGCCGACGGTCCGGATGAGGATTTCCAAGCACTGCTTGAAGGATTTGAGTCGATCGTGAGGACGCCAGGCCCATTGCCGTCCCAGTGTGATGCAGCTTTCCCAAGGACGGGTGCGATTGAAACGGCCGATTCGTTGTTCGGGGGTATCAAAGTCGCCTCGAATCGTGCATTGGTGTTTATTGATTCGGTTGTTTATGATTATGTCAGGTTGAAGCTTCCGAAGATGGTGATAGAGGGCGTTTCCATATTCGCATTTCCATGGTTTTTCCCACTGCCCGTCAAACCACATGACAAACAAAGGACCATATTTCTTCACCAACTCGGTCGTTTGGTTGAAGACGTATTGGACGTATCGTTCCATGTTAGGATGCGGTTTCTTACTTTTCCCGCCGGGGGAACCAAGCGGATAGTCTGGATGCCACCAGTCGAGAATGGAGTAGTAGGTTCCAAAGCGGATCCCTTCGGCCCGGCAGCCGGCGGAAAGTTCCGCTAAGACATCTCGATGGAACGGAGTCGCCATGATGTCGTAATCGGTATAGGCTGAGTCCCAGAGGCAGAATCCGTCATGGTGCTTGGAGGTAATGACGAGGTACCGCATCCCGGCATCCTTGGCGATTCGGGCCCAGCTACGGCCGTTGAAGTTGGTGGGATTAAAACGGAGATAAAGACGGTCGTATTCTTGGATGGGGACCTGACGCCCTCGAGACCACCCGATCTCGGTACCTTTGAGGCTGACGGGTCCCCAGTGAATAAACATCCCAAACTTCATTGCACGCCACTGGGCAAGCGCCTCTTCCCACGTGCGGGTGGCCTGGGCGGCTGTCAGGTTGAATCCCGTCCCTGCAGTTAGAACCGCCGTGAGAGCAATCAGGGTTCGGATGGGTTTGGTTCGTTTCATAGCTTCTCCTCTTGGTTTCAGGACTAGGGTAAAAGAGAGAAAGGAGGTTCGACGAGTCTTTTCCGGTCAGGAGATGAAGTTCCCGCTGTATGGATTTCACCGACTAGAAGTCTTTCTTCCTATTCCCGATCAAGGCACTATGAAAGGAAGAAATGGATCAAGGCGTTTGGATTGGCACGGGAATTGGGGTGTTAGTTGGGACGGGCCTGGGCTGGTGGCTGGCTCGGGGGAGTCTGCGGCGTGTGCTTCAGGATTTGGAACGTTGGTTTCGGGAGACCACGGACCAGACGAATCGGCAGGGAACAGAGCTAGCGGCACGGTTGGAACGGTTGCGCGGAGAAGTTCAGCTTCTTTTAGGACAGCAACTTCGGGAGGAGACGGAGCGATTGCAAGGTGCGTTGACCGAGGCGGTGGCAGCGGCGCGAAAAGAGCAAAATCAGCAACTTCACCAGGTCCTTCTTTTGTTGGATCAGCAGTTAGAGGGGGTACGGCGTGGATTGGAGACGCGGCTGGAGCAGTTTCGGCAGACCCAGGCCCAAACTGTGAACGAAACACGTCGAACCTTGGCCGTTCAGTTAGAGGCCCTACGGCAGTCGACTGAGCAGAGTTTGGGACAGGTTCGGGAGGAGGTGGAGCGGCGTCTCCAGGCGATCCAGCAGAGTGTGGAGCAGCGATTGGAAGAGAATCTCAAAGAAGGTTTTTCCCATTTCCAAAAGGTTCAAGAACACCTTCGCGCCGCAGAAGCCCAGTTACAACAGGTCCACACGATTGGCCAATCCATTCATGAGTTAAATAACCTTCTGAAACTGCCGCATTTACGGGGGCAATTTGGGGAGGCCCAGTTGGGTCGGTTATTAGCGGATTTTCTGCCGGCGTATGCTTATCAAGAGCAGGTTGAGATCGTTCCTGGTTCTGGGGAGACGGTGGATGCGGTGGTTCGGTTCCCTAATTACCTTCTGCCGATTGACAGTAAATTTAATCGAGAACAAGTGCGGGTCTTGTTTGAGACCGACGATCCGGCTCGGTTACGGGAGGCGCGGCGACGGCTGGCCCAGATTGTTCGAGAACAGGCTCGGCAGATTGCACGGAAGTATATTCGGCCGGATCATGGGACGACGGATTTGGCGTTGATGTTTTTGCCGAGTGAGACCTTATATTTTGAGGTCATTCGGGATGGAACGTTATATGAGGCCCTTTGTCAGATGAAGGTCTTTCCGGTTTCGCCGAATACCTTGGCGATTACCTTGCGAACGATTGCGATGAGTTTGGGTTATTATGAGATGGCCCGGAATGTCCGACAGACCCTGGAGCAGATCCAAAAGGCGCAGCATCGATTGGAACAGTTCCAGGCTCGTTTTCAGGATATCGGCAATGGATTAATGAAGGCCCAGCGGGCCTATGAGATTGCGGCAGGCCATTTCAATCGCTATTTGACCCAGATCCAACGGTTAAATCTGGAGGGTTCCTTGGAGCTTTCTGAGTCGGTCCAGCAGAAGCAAGGGTCTTTCTCATCGGTCTCTTCTGCTGAAAAGGGAGAAGAGGAATGAAAAAGGGGGATAGGGCAATTTTTTTCTTGTAATTATGCGAGAAATTGCAAAAAACTAGTTGTCAAATTTCGACTGACAGTTAATCTGTCCCTATAGTGGGTGTCTGGAACCCAGTACGTACTGGGTTGAGCCCGTCGGGGGGCGGGCGACGTACTGGGGATCACCAGACGTTTTCAAGGGGGAGGAGGAAAAAACCGAGCACTTGAGGAAAAAGCTTCTTTTTGTATAAGAAGCGAAAACATTGTTAAACGGAAAATAAACGTTAAACATTAAAAGAGGGAGTGCTATGAAGAGGACAAATAAATACCTACTCAACCCATGGACCTCGGCGCTCGTGGCCGCTGGGGTAGTAAGTATCGGCTCGGTCTTACAGGCCGAGGAAGCACAGAATCCGGTGATGACCGCCCTTTCGTCCACGAC
>CAZBKV010000127.1:6023-7105 GCA_964492575.1 uncultured Verrucomicrobiota bacterium
AACGTGGTTGAACTGAACATTGCCCGTCCGGCCGATCAGACGACGGATTGGGCTGCTGGTTATAAGGTCAGTCTATTGTTTGGTCCCGATGCTAATCTGTTTGGTTCCACTTCATTAGGAGTGGACGCCTCCGACTTCGCTATTAAGAACGCCTATGTGGACCTGTGGTTGCCGGTCCAAAACGGTCTAAATGTGAAGATCGGTGTTTGGGATACAGTCATCGGTTACGAAGTCTTCGAGTCCGGTAATAATCCGAACTATAGCCGAAGCTACGGCTATTATCTGGAGCCTCAGGTCCACACCGGTGTGCTAGCTACCTACCAGCTCTCCGACTACGTGACGGTGCAGGGCGGAATCGCCAATGACAGTAACCAAATCAACTATCATCCCAGCCGTGGAAAATTCGCCTACATGGGCGCTGTGACCTTAACGGCTCCGGACAGCTTCGGCGCATTGAGTGGAGCAACCTTGAGTGGTGGGGTGGTCAGCACCGGCCGTGCCGATCTACCGAATACGTATAACTACTATGTAGGGGCTACTCTGCCGACCCCGATCGAAGGCCTGAACGTCGGGGTGGCGTTCGATTACTTCGCTACGGGTGAATATGCGGATGACTCCACTGAATATGCCTATGCACTGGCTGGTTATTTGACGTATAAGGTCACAGACCAATTGAAGACCGCCTGCCGTGTGGACTGGGCCAAGAGCGGCGATCCTTTGTTTGGTGTTTGGGCCCCTGGCAATGACGAGGTGGAGTTCCTGGCAGTCACCGGGACAATCGATTATGCCCTGTGGGCTAATGTGATTTCCCGGCTGGAATTCCGATGGGATCATGACTTGAAGAGCAGTGGGCTAGTAGCCGGCATGGATAATGCCTACACCCTGGCCCTGAACGTCATCTATAACTTCTAAACCATTGATTAACCCTCTCTTCCCCTTCCGACTCTCAAAGGGTCGGAAGGGGTTTTTTTGTTTGTGTCTACCCGTCCTTTTGACTTCATGCTCCAGAATGGACTTTACCCCTTTTAAATCTCAAAAACTCCTTGAGAGAGAAGGGGGAAAGGCGAAAAGTGGGGTTCACG
>CAZBKV010000128.1:0-756 GCA_964492575.1 uncultured Verrucomicrobiota bacterium
CGCACCGAAGCCCAAAAACAATTTTAGGTAATAGCATGGGGACGGACCGGCTTTCTTCTCCTTTACGGCTGACTACCAGGGAAGAGTAGGGCGCGCTGTCCTCAGCGTGCCGGAAGAGGAAAACAAATGATCTGCGGCGGCCTAGGGACAGACCGCCCTACCTTTTCACCTTTTTGGGGGCAAAAGTTTGACGGATGCCTAAATTTTTTCGAAATGGTGCGGACACGGAGTTGAACGCGGCGGTGTTTCAAACGGGATTTTCTCTTGAAACTTGGGACCGGGTTGATCTTTGCTAGAGACAGCAGCTTAAGGAAGGGATAAAAGTATACTGGCATAGGAGGAGACCCATGTTTATGAGAACTTTGTATGATTCGACAGCAGCCTTTTTGAAGAGAGCGCATGGGCGGAGGCAGGTTGGACCTGGCCATCTGCTCTCTATTTTCCTTTTGGGGAGTTTTTGTGCGGTGCCACCGCTCTTTGGTGGGAAACAGACAGTGTTGGAGACGAGCTTGGTCCCGCGCCCCGATCCGAAAGCCCTGTTCCTTTGGGATACACCTCCGCCGCCGGATTGTCCGTTCCCCCGTTCAAAGGAGCTAGTTGAGATCGGTTTCACCGGTCGTCACGCCGAATACACTTGGGCCGATACCTGGTATCCATCTTGGGGGGCGGACAATCGGATGTACTCGTGTTTCACGGATGGCTCGGTGGGAAATGTTCGTGTCGGTTCGGGTTCAGGCGCCCGAGCCGCCGTAGGCC
>CAZBKV010000128.1:766-7090 GCA_964492575.1 uncultured Verrucomicrobiota bacterium
ACGTGTGATTGAGCCTGGTAAAATTCCTGGTTCGGCGCTGCCGTATCTAGGCCGATACCCTTCGGCTAGCCTTTACTATAAAGGGGTTTGGTATATCGGGACTTACTGTCTTGCTCCTGCAGGGAGGGTTGTTCGCAACGGCAAGATTTATAATTGGCCGTGGCTGGGACCGTTTGTCGGTTTTCATGTCTCAACGAACAAAGGCAAGGAATGGATCCCATGTCCCCATACTCCGGCCCGTCCGTTATTTGGCGAATCGGGGCTGCATGGGGAACCGGTTAAGTTTGGAGCTGTCCATGTGGTTGATTTTGGGCAAGAACTTCAGTACTCGCCTGATGGAAAGGTGTACTTGGTCTCTCACGGTGCTTCCATTGGTCCCAAAGGTCGTCGATTCGGTTACAATAGTTGGATCACAGGAGATGAAATCTATCTTTGTCGGGTTCCTCCGGGGCCGGAACATTTGAATAATGCGGCGGACTATGAGTTCTTTGCGGGGCACGATTCTTCTGGGACACCAATTTGGAGCAGGAGCGTAGAGGAGGCCAAGCCGATTGCTCGCTGGATGAATCATATGGGCTGTGTGACCATTACTTATAACGCTCCGCTAAAGAAATATTTAATGTGCGTAACCGACGGTGGTGATACAACTAGTTTTTATAATACCTATATTCTAGAAGCAGATCGTATTACCGGACCGTATCGGCTGGTAAAATATCTAAGACACTTTGGTGAGCAGGCTTACTTTGTGAATATACCTTCTAAATTTATTTCAAAAGACGGACAGACCCTGTGGCTTTGTTATGCAGCCAATTTCGCTGCTTCGTGGAAGGAGCCCCGGCTTTTGTCTGTGCCACGGGGAAGTCGTTACGGCATGTGCTTGCAACAGATCCGCTTGTTTCGTCCAAATGAGTCGATCCCACGAAGTCCGCTCCTGACGTTGACGAATCTGGCTCGCATGGCGGATATCACAGTCAGTTCGGTTCATCCTGGGTATGAGGTAGAAGGGTTGGTGGATGGGGTGGTCTCGGGGTATCCGAAACAGATTCGAAGCGAATGGGCAAGTCGTAGAGAAAAAACCGGAGCATTTGTTCGGCTTCATTGGGCACGGTCGGTTCGTGTACGGTCTGTGCTTTTGTTTGATCGACCGAACTTGCTCGACCAGGTGCAGGCAGGTGTGCTCCTTTTCAGTGACGGGTCGAGTTTGCCCATCGGAGCCTTGCCGGATGATGCCTCTAAGGGGCTCCTTATCAAGTTTCCTGAAAAACGAGTTGATTGGCTTGCGTTTTTCGTCACGAAAGTCAAACCCGGAACGCAAAACATCGGTCTTTCGGAACTGGCGGTCTTTGGCTCGGCTGAGCCATAACCGTCCTCGAATAAAAATTTCAGGGAGGCGCGCTGTCCTCAGTGCGCCGGAAGATGAGCCAGACGATTTGCGGCGGCCCGGAGACAGGCCGCCTATCTTTTATTACTTTTAAGGCAGAAATTTGACAAATGCCACAGATCCTCGGATCTAGCCTGAGTTTCTCTCCCGTTTCTTCGTGCCTGTTTCGTCAGAACGCGAACCCCTCTTTCCGCCTTTCCTTCTCTTTCAATGAGTTTAAAATCCGGAAGGAGAAAGTCCGTTAAAAGGGAAGGTTTGTAGCAATTAAGATTTGATCTATGGGATGATGGTCGAAAAAAGAGCCCGGCCTATGAGAAAGAAATGTCAATGGATTGTCTATGTCGGCCTTGTATTGTTCAGCGCGTTTGCTATGAGTGTTTGGGCGACCCCACCGAATATCATCTTCATCTTTGCCGACGATTGGGGGTGGGGCGATCTTTCCTGCCATGGACATCCATGGCTTAAGACACCCCACATCGACCAACTTGCTCGCCAGGGGATCGATTTTCAGCAGTTCTATGTCCTTAGCCCAGTCTGCTCGCCCAGCCGTGCAGCCGCAATGACCGGTCAATACCCATCCCGATATTGCATCTACCAACACTTTGCTTCTCCCCAAGCGAACCGTCGGCGGAATATGCCCGACTGGTTAGATCCTCGTGCCCCAACCTTACCGCGCTTTCTTAAGCAAGCCGGTTATCGTACGGCCCACTTCGGGAAATGGCATCTGACCAACCGGCAAACCTATGGTGCGCCCCGTCCAGAAGCTTATGGCATTGATGAATATTCGGTATTTAACGGCGGTGCTGAGTGGCCTTCTGCAGACTTACATGCGGCAGCAAAAGATGCCGTTCGTTTCATCCGAGCCAATCGAGACCGGCCATTTTACATCAACGTGTGGCTTCATGAAACCCACGTCCCACACGTCCCAACCCCTGAATCAATGGCTCGCTGGCATCATCTGGACGAACAAAAACAGGTCTATGCCGCAGTCGTCACTGACGGTGACAACGCAGTGGGAGAAATCCTGAAAGCTTTGGATGAGGAAGGCTTAACGAAAAATACGATTGTGATCTTCTCCAGCGACAATGGTCCTGAATGGACCGGGCCCAAAGAAAAACGCCGCGCGAAGGATCAGGATACCCGTTCCAAAGGGTATGGCACTTACTACAGCGTGGGCAGCACAGGTGGATTGCGGGGACGCAAACGGAGTTTGTATGAAGGAGGGATTCGCCTTCCATTGATCGTGCGCTGGCCGGGGCACACACCGGCAGGGGTAAAAGACAACACGACCGTAATCACAGCTTTGGATCTGCTCCCCACGTTGTGTGCGGCAGCCGGAGTGTGCCTACCGGCCGATTACCGTGGCGATGGCGAGAATCTTCTGCCCGCACTTGAGGGTCGGCCGATGCATCGCATCCGCCCGGTCTTTTGGCAATGGACCGGGACGCGGCGCGAACCGGATTACTGGCCGCGGTTGGCCGTTCGCTTTGGGGACTGGAAATTATTGATGGACGATGAGGGTAAACGCGTTGAACTTTACAACATTGTTCGTGACCGTGCGGAACAACACGACGTTGCCAAGAAATACCCGGGCCTCGTTGCTCTCCTCAAAAAACTCGCTTTGGATTGGAAAGCCACGCTTCCCCCAAAGCCCGATCCTTCATGCATCAGCCACACTGCCGATGCCCGAAGAGTCACAAGCTCAAATTAACAAATAATTGCAAATCCAACCGAGCCTCCTTGCCAACGGGAGAGGGATAGAAGCAGAAAGCCTGCTACTTAAAAGCTTGTCCGAAAAAGAGAAAGCACCGGTCCATTTTTGCCTCTCTCTGGGTGTGGGGTGAGACAGCGCGTCCTGTCTTTCAATTCCTTTCGAACGCCTAGGGGCAGATAGGGCGGCTTGTCCTCAAGCCGCCGCAAAGAATTCCCTTCCTTTATCCCCCAACCCGTAGCGCTCATGCCCTTGATCCGCCGTTTTTCTCTCCTAGAAAGTTTTCATTCAAACCGCCTCATCGATTTTTCGGACAAACCCTAGGATTCTTCTTTTAAGGTTGTTGTTTGAGGAATGCCTGCACAAAATCCCTCGCTCTTCGGGTTTGTTTCGCTAAACTCAGGCACGCTATGTCGCAATTGCTCCGGTCATCAGGGGCGATGGGGCTCGCGACGGCCCTCAGTCGTGTTCTGGGTCTGGTTCGAGAATTGGTGTATGCCCATTTTATGGGGGATACACCGGTGGCCAGTGCCTTTAAGTTTGCGTTTCAGATTCCCAACCTTTTTCGACGCCTTTTGGGAGAAGGGGCGCTTACGGCGGCCTTTGTTCCAATTTTTAAGGCCAAGGAAAGGACGGAAGGAGAAGCGGCGATGTGGGAAGCAGCCAACGCAACGATGTCGGCCGTTCTTGTGGTGACGGGACTCTTGACCCTCTTGGTCGTGATCGGGGTTTCTGTCGTCTTGCGGCTAAGTCGTGTGATTTATTTGCAGGATGGAACCCCCGTTTTCCCACCTTGGCCGATTCCGATTTTGAGTGAAGAGACGCGACTGATGCTTTCCTTGCTTCGAATCACGTTTCCTTACCTGGTTCTTGTCTGCTTAGCTGCGTTGTGCATGGGGATGTTGAATGCGCGGCATTATTTTTTTCTTCCGGCCCTGGGAGCGACGTTGCTGAACGTGGTGATGATTACGACCGTTCTGTTTGTCGCGCCGCATTGGGGGAAGACGTTGAAGGAACAGATTTTTGCTCTTGCCTTTGGGGTTCTGGTAGCGGGGGTGTTCCAGTTTGGGTTTCAGGTTCCGGTGCTTTGGTGGCAGGGGTGGCGACCGCGGTGGATTCCGCCCTGGCGGCACCCGGTGGTTCGGGAGGTAGCGAGGAAGATGGTTCCAGGGATGATCGGGGTAGCGGCGTATCAGTTGAATGTGTTGGTGGTTCAGTCGGTGGCGTTTACGGTGGATCGACATATTGTGGCTTCGTTTGATTATGCGGTGCGGTTGATGGAGTTTCCGCAGGGGGTGATTGGAATCAGCATCGCGACCTATTTGTTGACCGCTCTTTCGGGCCTGGCCGCGGAGAAAGAATACGATGAGTTTCGCAGCATGGTGCGGGAGGGAGTAGGGCTTCTTTTCTTTCTGAACACCCTTGCGGCGGCTTTGCTCTTTACTCTTGCGGCGCCGTTGGTCCGGTTGTTGTTTGAGCGCGGGGCTTTTACCGCGGAGTCGACGATTCGGGTCTCGCAGGC
Organism: uncultured Verrucomicrobiota bacterium; assembly: GCA_964492575.1. Classification (GTDB taxonomy): domain Bacteria; phylum Verrucomicrobiota; class Verrucomicrobiia; order Limisphaerales; family CAZBKV01; genus CAZBKV01. The sequence goes on from CAZBKV010000128.1 coordinate 5,381, forward strand.
GTTGGCGGCGCTGGCACCGGGACTGGTGGCGTTTTCTCTGGTTAATATTTATGCCCGGGCGTTTTATGCGTTAGGGGACACGATGACACCGATGCGGATCAGTGCCTTTTGTTTGGGGGTCAATTTGATATTAAGCATCTGGTTGATCGGGCCGTTTCGTCAGGTAGGGATGGGAATAGCGAATACAACAACTTCTATATTAAATGCAGCGTTGTTATTACGATATTTGCGGAGAAAATTGAAACATTTGGACATGCGGGAATTGCATCGGCCGGTGCAATGGATTTTGGGGGCGGGATTTCTGGCAGGAGCGGTGGCGTGGATGATGTATCGGGTGTTAGAGATGCATTTTGGGATTCAAGGATTAGGGGTTCGGTTTTTGGAGTTGGTGGTTCCGGGGCTGTGTGGGATGGGGGTTTATTTGGCGGTGGTATGGGTTGGGAAGGTTCCGCAGTTGGAGATGTTTCGGGCTTTGGTTCGATCGTTCTGGAGGCGAGGAAGGAAATAGGTTTTGGGTCAGGGGATGGGAGGTTTCTGTTGTTGGAGGCGTCGGTTGAATGCGACGCAATCGCGGTAGCGGACGCCGGTTCCGCCGAAGATATCAAGGGCGGAGCCAATGGTGAGGTCGATTCGGCCTTGGCCGATGTGGGTGACGTTTTCGAGGTCTTGGAGGGATCGGGCACCGCCGGCGTAGGTGGTAGGGAGTGGGGAGTGGTCGGCGAGGAAGGCGACGAGGTGAAGGTCCGGCCCTTGTTGCTTTCCTTCTATATCGACGGCGTGGATTAAAAACTCTGCGCAATAGGGTTGAAGTTGTTGGAAGAGTTGGGGGGTGAGACGGAGCGAAGTTAACTGCTGCCAGCGACGCGCAGCAACATAATACCCTTCGCCTACCCGTCGACAGCTCAGGTCGATTACCAATCGATCCGGTCCAACCACCGAGGCAATCCGTTCCAGTCGTTCCCACGAAAAGCGTCCATCTTCATCAAAGAGGTAGGAAGTCACGATGACATGACTGGCGCCGGCAGCCAGCCAATCCAGGGCGTTTTCCGGTGTGATCCCTCCGCCGATTTGGAGTCCGCCGGGATACTCGGCCAGAGCGGAACGAGCTTCTTCTTCGTTTCCTGGGCCGAGCATGATGATGTGGCCACCGCGAAGACTGTCTTCCCGATAAAGCCGCGCATACCAGGCCGCTGGGCGGGGACTAACGTAATTCGTCTCCGCCGTACCATCGGGACGGAGGCTGCTACCGACGATTTGTTTGACCTTTCCTTGATGGAGATCGATGCACGGTCGAAACACGGGGACAAAGTAGAGGAAAGATTCGATTTTCTCAAGGGAGGAGGAAGAGGGAGGAAAAAACGTGATGCGTGATGGCGTGATGGGTAAAAACGGCCCCGCTGGAAGCTCTCCCGTAACGAGGTGACGCGTGACGGCGTGACGAGGTATTGTTTCTCGTTACGTTTGTCACGTTGTTACGGTGTCACGTTGGCACGAACCGCTGCCCGCGCTTTTCACCACAGAGACATAGAGAGAAGGGAATTTTCTAGCGGCGGTTTGAGGACAAACCGCTCTACCTTTCAAATGGCGTCGGATGGTCATGGGGGTAGGACGTGCTGTCCTCATCGCGCCGAGGAGGAACCATTTTCATGTGGCGGTTTGGGAAAAACTGCCCTACCCGCCAATAGGCGTTCGAAAGGCAATGGGTGGTAG
>CAZBKV010000129.1:0-636 GCA_964492575.1 uncultured Verrucomicrobiota bacterium
CCGCCTCCCTGACCCGACTCATCCAACAAATCCAGCCAGATGAGGTCTACAACCTGGCTTCCCAAAGTCACGTAGCCATTAGCTTCGAAATTCCAGAATACACCACCGACGTCACGGCCACCGGTTGTGTCCGTTTGTTGGAAGCCATTCGAACGGCCGGGATCCGTCCCAAATTCTATCAGGCCTCTTCCAGTGAAATGTTCGGGAAGGCGGAGGAAGTCCCGCAAAACGAAAAAACCCCATTCCGGCCTCGCAGTCCCTATGCCGCGGCGAAGGTCTATGCATATTGGATGACGGTCATTTATCGGGAAGCCTACGGTCTGTTCACCTGCAACGGTATCCTCTTCAACCATGAATCGCCGCGACGAGGGGAAAACTTTGTCACCCGCAAAATCACTCGGGCTGTGGCACGGATCGCCGCCGGACTTCAGGACAAACTCTACCTCGGAAACCTGGAGGCCCGTCGGGACTGGGGTTACGCCAAGGAATACGTCGAAGCCATGTGGCTGATGCTTCAGCAGGAGGAACCGGACGACTATGTCATCGCCACCGGGGAAGCCCATTCGGTGCGGGAATTCGTTGAGATCGCGTTTGATCATGTAGGATTGGATTGGAAGAAGTATGTGGAAGTGGATC
>CAZBKV010000129.1:646-7022 GCA_964492575.1 uncultured Verrucomicrobiota bacterium
GATGCAGACATCGCCATCCTTAAGGCAAAGATGGAAGGACGTCGTCCTCCGGTCTTTTAAAGTTCGAAGGGAAAGATTTCCATGCCACGAGCGCTCATTACTGGAATTACAGGCCAGGATGGATCCTACCTTGCGGAATGGCTCCTGAAGCAAGGGTATGAAGTCCACGGAACCAGTCGTCCCCAAGCCGAGGATTCTCGACGGCGTTTTTTTCAATGGACCGGGCTTGAGTTTCGTCTAGGCAAAGACCTCTTCCTTCATTCGGTGGAACTTCTGGACCCGGAGGCCGTAAGGAGCCTCCTCCGCCAGATCCGTCCGGACGAAATCTATCACCTGGCCGGCCCTAATCACGTACAGCATAGCTTTGAGGCCCCCTATGAGGCGGTCTCTTTTCTCACCCAATCCGGTCTTCTTTTGTTAGAATGGATCCGCACCGAAGCGCCTCAAACCCGCTTTTTCCATGCCTCTTCTGCCGAAATCTTCGGCGCCCCGGAACAATGGCCCCAGACAGAAACGACCCCGATCCAGCCTCTTTCTCCCTATGGGGTTGGAAAGGCCTGCATGACCCACCTTGTTCGATCCTACCGACGGGCTTACGGCCTTTTTCTCTGCACCGGGATTCTTTACAACCACGAATCCCCCCGGCGAAACGAACGATTCGTGACGCAAAAAATCTGCACCGCCGCTGCGGCGATTGCCCTGGGACGGCAACGGGAACTTCGGCTCGGGAATCTAGAGGCCGAACGTGATTGGGGACATGCCCAGGAATATGTCCAAGCCATGTGGCAAATGCTCCAACACAACGGTCCCGAAGACTATATCCTAGCCACTGGCACCCTCCATAAGGTCCGAGACATCTTGGACATCGCGTTCGACTATGTCGGCCTGGATTGGCGACAATACGTGGTCCAAGATCCTGCCCTCTACCGTCCCGCCGAAACCTATCGCCTTGTGGGAAACCCTTCCAAAGCTCGAGAACAGCTTGGTTGGACCCCGCGCATTCCTTTTCAGGATCTGATTCAGGAAATGGTGGAGGCCGCTCTAGAACGACTCCGCCGCACTTCATAAACAGAAGACCCTCCAATCGCTGCCCTATCTCTACCCTACCGCAAGATCCCAGACAGCCCGTCCTTAAGGCCCAAAAATATCTGTCCTTCCTTCAAATGGTAATGAGAGAGCCCCCTCTACCCTTCAGCACACTGGGCACACACCTCACCCCAAAGCTTTCTGTTCTGGGCGGCTATTGATTGGACGGCTCAAGAAGGCAAAGACTAGACCGTCTCCGTTTTTGTCTCGGCTTTTGGAAGGTTTCGATTCTCAGTAGAGCTCCGTTGGAAGGATGCTTTTTGCGGGGGCTCTTCTGCGGCTACCCGCCCCAGCACAATCACCTCATTTTCATTTTGAAAACAGTCAGTAGCTCGCAACTTGTTGGTTATCAATGAGTTAAAATGCTTTTCTCAAAGGCCTTGGCCCTGACCAAAAACCGCTGCGCAAACCATCATCTGCTTCCGATCCGGCCGATGATCCTTCGAATGTCTATACCGCCCCAACCCCACTCCTCCTTCCCCTCAAAATACAACGTGGTCGTATCAAAAAAACACATCAGCTCCAGCTCCGAAAAATAAATCCCTCCGCACTACAAAAAGCCGCTCCTCAAACCTCTCAATCGATGCAGCCAACCTTTCCAACTACCCGGAGACTTGAAGCCAATCTTCTCACCCCGGCGTTCCGATCATTCGCTGGTGTACTTTTCTCTTGACCCGTTGGTTATCAACGATCTGGGGACACACATCCTTGCCTGACCTTTTCCTGCACAGAAAGATTGCAAACCGCTTTTCTTTGAAAATGGCGCTCGAATTATCCACCGGAATCCTGCAATGTCGAAAAGAAAAGCAAGCTATCCTTCTTTTCGGTGGCAATACACTTCTTGAGCAAAATGGGTCCCTTCCGTCGCTACCCCCTTGATTTCCAAACCCTTACGATCCGCCAGCTCCAATTTCCTGCCCAACTGTCCAAGATAAGCTTTACCAGATCGGAGTTTGGCTCGTAGACGTATTCGGCCAGGGGTTGATCCTGAACCACCTGGTAGAGCCGACCGGAGTTGGTGTTGTAATGGTAATTGACCTGGTAAAGAATCACGCCGTTGTGGAGGAGGGTGAGGTTGGTTCGGCGGCCGGCGGAGTCGTAGCTGTAGCTGACCGACCATCCGTCCAGCACACCGCCGCTGGAGGTAATAGCCAATCGCAGCATGCTTTAACGGAAAGATAAGCTAAGCCAAGGATTGGTTCCGCTCCGATTCATTGTCGTTTCGACTGAGCAGGTGCGGAAGGGGGCTTCTGTTTCTTTTCAAACTTCCACTTCATCTCTCGAATCGCCCGTTTGGCGCGATCTCGAATTGGCCAGACTCGTTTTGGCACCGGCTCTTTGTATTCCCACGCCCCAAAATACCCCGCAGTACTATATCGGAAACTTGCCTCATCTTCATAATATTTCCGTGGATCCAGCCAATACGGGTCTTGCTCTTTGACTTTTTCCAAGATAGCCAGATCGTCAACCGTTCCGTATTGTTCTAGATACTCCACAGCCATCCAGCGGATGTAGTTTCGAGAGCCTTCCAGGGCCAGACGTCGGATTTGGCGCTGGGCCTCTGGATCCCCCCGTTTGGCCAGCACAAACCAGAGATATTCACTGAGCGGCTTACCCAGCCTCTGGATCCAGTCTCGAATATCCTCGTTCTTTATCCATGTGGCTTCGGTAAGCATAGAGATGATTTCCTTAAATCCCTTCTCCTCGTAGGTCCACATGGGCAACGGCTGTTCAAATTCTCCGGCTCGAATTTGGGAATTCGGCGCCCGAAGCATCTGCTTCAAAAGACGTTCGATCATTTTCTTTCGCTCTTCTGCCAAGGTGGGCCCACTCCAAACGGTAAGCACTTCTAAGGCATTAAGAAGGTAATGTGTAGTGCCTTTTTGAAGAACTGGTTCTAGCTCCTGTAAAATTACTCTACCAACCGATTCGGGTACGTCTTTCTCTTTCCTCAAGATCTCTACCAGCTTGTTAAAAGCCCGGTTGGAGAGAATAGGATTACGGGATTTGGCTAATTCGGCCAGCTCTTGCAGATCGTCGACATAGCCAAGATACAGAGTGCCAATCCCTGGTTTTCCTGCCAGTGTCTCCTGCCGAAGCCGTTCTCTTTCTCGAGCGGCGATCCATTGGATTTTCTGATCCAGTTTGGGATCTTTCAGCTCTTGGTTCAAATCCTTCAGTTGACGGTAGGCTACGTACCGAACACCTTCGTCCGGATTTTCCATCCCCACGTGGAAGAGGGCCTGAGCAATCTCACAAAGATGTTCTTTGGTGTAAAATTTTCTATCGGCTGCGATCGGTTGGTCTTTGGCTTGTTGCCATAGCTTTCGGCACTCTGGATCGATCCAGCGCCAGGCCAGGGCCATGTAGAAAAAGTGAGCCTGGAGGAACTGGCTCTTCCTGGCCTCCTCCAGAAGCCGTGCTGCAGGAATGAAGCAATCGGTCGCCAAGACATGAGCGGTTTCCGGAAGGAAAGACTCCTCGATGCATAGCTTCCAAAGGGCAAGTTTTTTGTCGATAGGACATTGGAGCTTGGCAACTTCCTTCGCTAAACCCCATCGGCTCTTTTTTGGGGTCAGTCGGATTTGTTTCTCCAGTGCAGCGACCGGATCATCCGGAAGCCGCAGGGCAAGTTTGCCAAACTGCTTCATTTCCTGCAGGCTCATAAGCCCTATCGTTCCGGGAAGTAAGTCACGAATTCGACACCGAATGATCCGTAGCTGGCATTCCCTGCCGGTCTCCATAATAAATGGCTTGACAGCTTGCGCACATTCCAACCCTCGGGAAAGGCCTGCACAGACTAAGATCCCCCGCAGGGGCTGCCTGGATTGTTCCAGAAAGCTTTGGATCCACGGCCAGGGAATATCTTCGTCCTCCGCTAACTCCCGCGCTATGAAGGCAGCGGTGCCTTCCACCTCATCACTCAGCACCTCGGCCTCTTTCCCGTAGCGCTGAAGGTCCTTTTGGAGAAACTCATCCAACCGGCGGAGCAATTGCTGCCAGACTCGCCATTTGGCTTTCCGAAGCTCCGGATCCCTGTGGTACCAAAGGGTTGCACCGGCCTTGTGTAATTGCTCAGGACGGGTCGCCTGCTGGATCAGCTTTTCGGCTTTCTTCAGGACCTCTGGGGTCAGCTTAGGATACCCGGCCAGGCAGAGGAAAGACCCCAGCACAAAGGCCGCCACCGCCAGAATCCTGCCTATCGTTCCCCTTCTCTGAGAGGTTTGTCCTTTCCTTCTCATGGCCGCCTCTTCCATCGATATCCAGGATCCCACCAATCTTTTCCGGGCAAGCCCAGTTATCCCCTGTGAAGGAATCTTCAAAATCACAATATCCTAAAACTGTTCTCATTTCAAATTCACCTTAGAGCTTGTCCGAAAAAGGAATCTGTCCATTTTCTTATCTTGGCGCGTTGAGGACAACGCGTCTTACCGCCTATGACCTTCCGTATGCCATTGGAAAGGTAGGGCGGTTTGTCCTCAAACCGCCGCCATGAAATTTCATTTCCCTTTCCCCCGGCGCGCTGGGGACAGCGCGCCCTACCTCCCAATTCCTTCCTTTATCCCCTACCCCGTTGAGCTCATACCCTCAACCCAGCGTTTTTTCTCTCCTAGGAAAGTCTTCCATTCAAACCGCCCAGCCGATTTTTCGGATGAGCTCTACGAAAAATCCGTTCGTAAGAGATTCTGGATTCAATGTGTGTTGGATAAGGGATTTGCTTCGATTCGATGAGGGATAGAAAGCGCATTCCGAGCCATACGATGTTGTGCTTGCGCCGGATGGAACGCGACAAGAGATTGGGGGAAACCCAAAACACAGCGAAGACCACCGTTTTTTCTGCCTATGGATCCAGGAAACGCCTTTTCAGACGGATGTCTTGTGGAAGTCAGCGAGAATCTTGCGGTAGATCTGGACGTAACGTTCGGCTACCACGGCTGCGTGGCGATCCCGGACCGATTCACGGATCTGAGTCGGGGAGAGGAAAGGGACTGATCTTTCCGCAATCGCCGCAAGCTGTCGCGCGAAATCTTCGACCTGATCGGGTTCAAACAACAGGCCGGTTTTTCCGTGTTGAACGGTGTCGACGTTGCCCCCGCTTCGGCTGACCACGGCCGGTAATCCTAGGGCCATCGCTTCACTTAAGGCCACCGAGCAGGGCTCATTGACGGAGGGAAGGACGAACAGATCGCTCTCCTGCAGGAGCGGAATCACGTCGGACCGCATTCCGTGGAAGGCACACTGCTCGTGCAAATCCAACGCCTGAATCTGAGCCTGAAGCTCCCGGGCATAGCTCTGAGAAGAAGGGGTAGGAACCACCGGCCCATAATGATCGAACCGAAGTCGTCGGCGAAGCGAAGGAGGAAGCCGACCCAGAGCTTCGATGACCAGATGCCAGCGTTTCCACCGCTCGACGGTCCCCAATCCGATTAGCCGGATCGGGATTTGGCGTCTGTGGTTGCGGCGTAAGGGTTGTTCGAAAAACCTCGGTGCACAACAAGCAGGAACCAGATCGATGCGATCGCTCTGGAGAGGAAGCCCGTAGTGTCGAGCCATATTAGGGGTTAAGAGGACGGTATAGATGCGTGGTTGCCGGGCTGCCCAGCGGTATAAGCCTTTGCGTCGGCCGTAGGTGTGGTTTGTAAAAAGAAATGGTCGCTTGGTCACCCGACTCCAAAAAATACCTAAAAATAAGGAGCCGCGGCTGTGACCATGGACGATGTCGAATCGTTCCTGCCGGGTCAATCGGAGTAGTTCCGGTAAAGCCAGGATGGCATGGAAAAGGAGCTTCAGATGCGAAGGCGACTCATCCAGCAAGTATCGACTGTAGCGGTATTCCAGATGAGGGGAACGGGTTTCCCGGTAGGTATGATGATTCAAAACGATGTTGTGGACTCCGACACGGGCTCCTTGCTCATGAAGATTACGCAAAACACTCAGGATCCCCCCGACATCTCGGGTGGATCCAACAAGGTGAAGAACGCGGAGCGGTGGGGAACCTGGCGAAACGGAAGACAAGGATTCCGATAGATCCTCGCTGTGGAGCCTGGACCCGTTTGTCCCATTTTCAGCATGGGAATCGTTTAAGGACAAAGCCATAGAAGGCTCACAGCACCGATTCAGACCCGATTGAGCCGTTCCAACGTTTCTGGATCCCGGACATCGACCCAACTTCCTTCCAACGCCAATCCGGCAATGGAACGGCCGTCCTGAAGCATAGCCCGCACAGCATCGGTCAGTTCGTATTCTCCGCGGGGTGATGGGGTAAGCCGAGCGAGGTATTCAAAAACCA
>CAZBKV010000130.1:0-7009 GCA_964492575.1 uncultured Verrucomicrobiota bacterium
TCCCATACCACCGCCTTGACCGCGTCCCATGCCGCGTCCTTGGCCCCGGCCGCCGCCTTGGCCACGACCACGTCCTGCTCCACCCCCGCAAGGACCTCGACCTCGGCCGGTTCCTGGTCCTTGCCCTAAGGGGCCTGTGCCATCTCCCATCGGTGTCATTGTTTGTTCCTTTCTTTTCTTTGGTTTTTGGTTTTCGGGTTGTGCTGGGAAGTTTCTTGTCAGAGGGGTTGCGTCGCTGGTCCCCTGGCGGCGGAGGGAAGGAGGGTGTCTGTTGCGGCAGTGCGAAGTAAGGCAAGGGAACCCATCGAAAGGCCTGTGTCGGCCGCGACCACCGGACACTTGATTTTCAGCAGGAAAAACACCGGACGTTCTGTATCACTCAGGCTTTCATAATTTGCTTGGCCTTTGGCAATGATCAAATCCACACCCTCAAAATACTCCCGAAACCCCGCACTGCAAAATGGAAGGAGGGTTCCGGGAGCATCGGCCCCGTTGTCTATAACACGAACCAGCTCCGGCAGCCCGGCTTCGCGGGCATCTTCCATAGTAGCGTCGTTAATGACCGGTCCACCTTTTACCGCAACGGTGACACGATCCAGTGGCATCTGTTCGAGAAGAAGTCGATCGAAGACAATCTCCCCCGCATTGTCGGTGAGGAAGAGGATGGATTGAGCATTTTCTGCGGCTTGATGGAGGAGTTTCGGATCCCCATGTAAAGGCATTTCAAGGAATTGATCGATTAATTCGTAGACACTCTCTTCTTGGATTCGACCTCGGATGGCAAAATCGATTACGTTAGCCGCAATGGCAACTCGTGTCGCTGCATCCCACGGGTCTGCCGCGGCTTGAACCTTTTTCCGGACTTCAGGAAGAAGGCGTAGGGCTAAAGCATTAAATCGCCGTTTGGCCTCCCTATAAGGATCTGGATTGCCAGTGGCTTCCCGCAAAGCTTTGTGAATTTTGTAGCCCATCACCGGGGGTGGGGCATTCAAATCCATCTGTGCGGCTTCCCGTAAAACCTGACGTAAAATAGCCGCTTGTCGCGCCTCGTCGTCCGTTACAAATCGAGCCGCAGTCAACGCCTGCTTCAGAAAACAGGGTAGACACTCCAGATGGGTTTTCATCTTCTAAGATAAATTCCTACCGCCAACGCCCACCGACGTCTGGTCGGGATGCCTGACTCAGTCGACCCGCCTTCCATGCCTCTAATGCCTCCTGCACAGAGCCGGAGGCCCCTTGGAAAATCTGAATCCCTGCCGCTTGGAGGGTCGAAAAGGCTTTCGGACCGACATGACCACTAATCACCACCTGAACCCCTCGGTTAATCAAGGTTTGGGCAGATCGGATCCCCGCGCCTTGAAGGGCCTCTTGGTTTGCCGTGTTGTCAATTATTTCAGTCTGTCCTGTGTCAGTATCCACAATCACAAAATAGTGACATCGCCCAAATTGAGGATCCACCGCACTATTTAGATCCGGCCCCTGACTTGTAATCGCAACTTTCATAGCCTTTCTCTTTGTTTTCTTTATCAATTACTGAGCCAATAAAGGACTCCGCGTTACACAGGTGGGGCGAGAATCTCTAGTTCTCTTTCTCAGTAGTACCTTCTGGATCCTTCTCAGGGGGCGTGGATCCAGAATACTACTGTCTTTCCCCTTTATTACCATCGGAGCCGAAGAAACGCAAACATAAGATGGGTTTTCCGATAAATTCCACTGGCTTGGAAAGAAGATTCCTTGGGAATTTCCCCGAAGCGCTTGACGGCTACGCTATGGTTTAAATAGGAAAGAGATTCAAATAAAGAAGCAAGCTTGACGAATCAAAAGGTGATCGTATGGGGAAATCTCGGCTGCAAACAATTATAACAGAGTTACGAAATCATGCCCCTTACACGTTCTTTGGAACCCTCACTGGTATCGTCATTTTCTCCTTGCTCCGCCAACTGAAGGCCTCGCGAGAGGTCTCGATAGGCTTGTTTTGGACCCTCCATCCAACACATGTCTTGTTAAGTGCCTTGGTAACGACGGCAATGTATCGATTGCACGAACGTAGAAGTTTCTGGGCAACGATTCTTATCGGTTACTTCGGATCGATCGGTATCGCAACTTTAAGTGATTGCATCATCCCCTATATCGGAGAACTCCTTCTCCAACTCCCTTACCGAGGGGTTCACATCGGAGCCATCGAGAAGTGGTACTTAGTCAATCCATTAGCTTTTGCCGGGATTGCCTTAGGATACTGGAGGCCGCATACCAAGGTTCCCCACGCCGGCCACGTGCTGCTCAGTACATGGGCCTCATTGTTTCATATGATGATGGCCTTAGGAAATCGGGTTACGGTGGAGACGGTGGTCTTAATCGGAACCTTTTTGTTCTTAGCCGTGTGGGTTCCTTGTTGTACGAGCGATATTGTTTTCCCACTTCTTTTTGTAAAGCCGGCCCAAGGGGAGAAGGAGGCTTTGCATGGGCACAGGCATTAGGGGGATAAGGAGAGAGCGAATTCCTGGCTTTTCCCAGCCAAGGATCAGAAAAACACGAGAAAACGGTTGACGAGGGGAAAGGACCGGTTACCTTGGTCTTTGAAAGAAAAAAGTAATCAATCTTCTTAAAATTAGAAAAACTTAGCAAAAGGAGGGCCTATGCCGCTGTACGAATATCAATGTAAAAAATGCGGACATGTGACCGTCTTTCTGGAGAAATCAGATGCCAAAGGACCGCATAAGTGCGAAAAGTGCGGTTCCACCCAAACAGAGAAGATCTTTTCCTCCTTTGCCGTAGGGCAGAGTAGTAGCGGATCAAGTAGCAGTTCGAGTTGTTCCACTGGCACATGTTCGACGGGGACTTGCCCCACCGGAACCTGTCCATTCAGCTGAAGAAATTTCCAATTAGTCCCTTCTTCTCAAGAGCAGTCAGGAAGAGAAGAGGAAGTTTTTAATAGTTCTCAGATAGAACGATTCTTAATCTAATTCTAAAAGTTAAAAGCCCATGACAAACCAAATCTCTCAAACTGGTTGCCAGACTGCTTCTTCTTCTAACCCTAAAGGAAGCAGTTGGCTCGCCTTCCTCTCCGACCTGATTCTCGGCTCCTCCTCATGGGAGCTTTCATGTGGCTCACCATGCCTAGCATGATGATCAAAATCCACCGCAGCCGATTCCACTCGGTTGATCAAGCCTGCCAAGAACTAAAAAAGGCCATCGAACAGGCTGGCTGGAATTGCCCGGCCATTCGTGACATGAATCAAACCTTAACGAAGCATGGGGTCACCCTGGTCCGTCCGGTCCGTATCGTGGAGCTCTGCCAACCCCATTATGCCCAAAAGGTGCTTACCACCAACCCGGAAGTCAGTACGCTTGTGCCTTGTGCCTTTGGAGTCTACAAAGCCGCAGATGGTCATGGGTATATCTCCAGAATGAATACGGGGTTGATGGGTAAGATGTTTGACGGTGTGATCGCCGAGGTAATGGGGAAACACGTGGCAAAAGAGGAGGAGAAAATCCTCAACGCGGTTGTAACTGAGTAACACGGCGACAGAATCAGAATACAGAAGAAGATTGGTCCCCCATCGGAGTTGACAATTCCGAAGGGGGTATAAGCGTTTTTAAGGTGGAAAGGAAAACAACTATGAGCGAACAACAGAACGACGGATTTATTCAAGAAGAGCTCCGTTTTACAGAAGAGTGGGGACGAAAGGTAGCTCGGGAATATCCTCAGTTTATTCAAGGCCTTGTCGCCTTTGACAAGGCAGGGATGGCGCCGGGGGCACTTTCCCGCAAGACAAAGGAGCTAATTGCGATTGCCGTCTCAGTAGTTAAACAATGCACCTATTGCATTGCCTGGCATGTCCGATCCGCTCTTCGGGAAGGAGCGACCAAGGATGAGATCATGGAAGCAGCCTTTGTGGGTTGTGTGTTAGGGGGAGGACCTGCTTGGATGTACGTCAAAATCGTGCGAAAAGCAATCGAAGAACTTGCTCCCAAAGAACAGAGGGCTGTAAGAGAAGATCCTACCTCTTCAGCAGAATCTCCCTCTTAGTCGGAACGATCCTCTTTCCCTAGACAGGGAAAAGAAACCCCCAAAACGCCTTTGCTCTTCTCAGCCTTTGAGTTAAAAAGAGAAATTGTTAGGAATCCAAGCAAAGGAGAGGAATGATGTTTCAAATTAAAGTCCTTGTCGAAAATTCAGCGGGTCATCATGGCCTTTGGGCCGAACATGGGATCGCCTACTGGGTCCAGAGAGAGGATCGCGCCGTCCTTTTTGACACCGGCCAAAGCGTTTCGGTCTTGCGTCATAATGCCGAAGTAATGGAGGTGGATCTGGCTCGTGCCGAAGGAATCGTCATTAGCCATGGCCATTATGATCATACCGGCGGGTTACCGGCCGTGCTGAATGAGCGGTTTGGACGTCGTACAGTTTGGCTTCATCCCGATGCCTTGCACCCAAAGTATGGTTGTGGTCCTGGAGAAGTAGCTTATGATATTGGCATCCCCACAGAAGCACGTCGTGCGTTAGATCAATGGGCAAATTTGCAATTTGTAGAAAAACCCACGGAAATCCTTCCCGGAATCTTCGCTACCGGTCCTATTCCACGGCAGACCGCCTTTGAAGATGTAGGAGGGCCTTTTTATCGGGATTCTCAATGCCGTGAGCCGGATCCATTGAAGGATGACCAGGCTCTATTTCTGGATACCCCGAAAGGAGTGGTTGTCCTGCTAGGTTGTGGACATGCAGGAATCATCAATACCTTACTCTATATTCAAGAACTGACTGGATCGAAACCATTTCACATGGTCATAGGGGGCACCCATCTGATCAACGCCGATGAACACCGTCTCCAACGGACAGTAGAAGAATTGAAACGATTCGGCGTCCAACGTCTTCTTCCGGCTCATTGCACTGGAACGCGAGCTACGGCTTTCCTATGGGAACGACTCTCCGGGATCTGCGAAGAGTGCCGCTCCGGATTGACACTCACATTTTAACTTTTGCCATCCTTCAAATTCCTGCCCTCATAGGGATGGACAAGGAAGAAAAGGAAAAGCGTCGGTTAAATAACTGCCCTCAAGTGAAGAATCCGGGAAGGTAAGAAAAATTTCAAAGAAGGTAGGGCGCGCTGTCCTCAGCGCGCTAGAAGAGGAAATAAAGGATTTGCGGCGGCCTGGGGATAGGCCGCTCTATTTACTTTTTTCACCTTTAGGGGCAAAAGTTTGACGGATACTTTTTGTAGAGTTACTTATCGAGAGACATGAGGTCTATTTCCCAAAGCAACGGAAAATGGAAGATTCAGGTACGTGTTTTTGGGATTCGCTGTTGGAAGAGGTCTCTTGCGGGGCTTCTTCTTTTCCTCCTTCCGGTTCATGCCGGGCTTACACCGGAACATCGTTCGCTCCTTCAATGGATCACCAACCGACCTCCTATTCGCGAGATCGTCTTGAAACTTTCGGCTAATCATCGAAGCCTCGGTCAGCCGAAGGAAGCGTTTTTTCTTGTGCGAGGTGCTATCCAACCGGGCCGATTCCTTCTCCACATGGAAAGAGATCCTCTTACAGGGATGAGGAGGACCGTGGGGGAATCAGATCGATATTATTGGAAGCTTACCCCCCGTGTGGTTTCCATAGCTCCGAAAACGGGACCAGGAGCTTCGGAAAAGAATCTTCAACGACTCAACTCCCTGCTAGACAAGTCCCTCCTCCTTTCTTGGAGTCAACCCGGCCTGGGATATGTGGCTCATTGCACTCAAGGAAAGAAGATCGAGTGGAAATCGATTCGATTTTTGGACAGTACGAACTTTGCAGGATATTGGAGTTACGGTGAGATTCCGATTCATGGATATCTGATCTTAAACCAGGCTGGAATCCCTGTTGGATCTCATTATGAAGGGAGGAGGAAAGGGGAGTTTATCATAGTCGATGGGGTTCTAGAACAATGGTCAAGGTGGGGAAACGGGGATTGGTATTTGCCAAAACGCTGGGTTGAACATGTTCGGAAACGAACGGATCTTTCCGGAACTACCGAAAAATATCTGACCAATGAAATCGTTTCTTTAAAAATTGGCTTCTCTCCGAATGCCGAAAAGATCTTTCGGTTGAGTACTTATCTTACATCCAATGAGCTCCCGCGGGAGGTTTATATGGGTTCCAATGGGGTTATGCATGAGCTGACTCAAGCAGGCTGGCGTCCTCTTTCCAACGAAGGCCCTCCCCCAAGCCCGTTTATCAAGGAATATTCGTGGGGAAAGAAAACGATTTCTACCAAAGTCCTCTTTTTGGGCGTAGTGCTTATGATTTCAATTGTATTTTTAGTGATCCTGATGTTGACAAGAGGCAAACATCCTTCCTCTGTCCCATCGGAAAAGATTGAATCTAAAGATGAGGTTTAAAGGGAAAAATATGCAAAGAGGGGGAAGAAAAGGAGACGAAGTCTTTCATACTTATGACTTTTCGGTCTCGGATCCGCCGAGGTTTTGCTCAACCAGGGGCATATCTTACTCAGGCGGGAATCCTGCCGATTCCAGAACTTGCTATTCTTCCTCGCAAGAGGTTTTGGAGCGGGGCAATGACTGAAAAGAAATTGCTTCAAATTCTAGGTAAAAAGAAACCGGAGGTCCTCGTGCTTTACAAAGCTACAATTCAAAGCAGCAAGCAATGGCAGGCTTTTCTAAAAAAGGATTATACTATGATTGTAGATAATCCTGTAGTCGTTCTTTATGTTAACAAAGGTTTAATTCCTCAGGGTTCTAACTGGAAAATCGATTTATTAAGAAACTTAGATTTGTAAAAGAGTTTAAATTAACCTCAATTCCTTGAACTTGATATTGCAATAGTAAGCTTAGTTTAGTTCCGCTTCGAATTTTTTATCCAGTCCATGGGCTTACGCGCGTATTTACACTCCCGTCAAATCCGATGGTGGATTGCCGAGGAATAGGGAGACTTTATTCCGAAGCTTCGCTTACGGTCAAAATGCGCATGACGGAGTCGCCGTGGCGGAGGACGCGGAGTTCTTTCCAGGGAGGAA
>CAZBKV010000131.1:0-3691 GCA_964492575.1 uncultured Verrucomicrobiota bacterium
TCTTTACGGCGCGTTGGGGACAACGCGCCCTACCCTGAAATTTTTCTTACCCCCGGATTTTTTCACTTGAGGGCAGTTATTTGACCGATGTTTTCGCCATTCTATCTCTTCCCTTCTGCAGGCTGAGACACAGAAAAACGACGGACCAGGAAATGATGCCCGCCATAAGTCGTCCTTTGAATCAAACCGAGTTGGATCAGCCGATCCAGCGTCGCCTCCTTCATTCTAGTTCGGCTCAAAAAACTCTGTACAGCTTCCTCCCGCATAGGATGCACGGCGAGGATATTCAGGAGATCCTCTTCCGGCTGACCAGTAGAGACGAATTCGTTGCCCTCATAGGAGATCAGGAGTTCTACCGGTAGACCGTGGCGTTGGAAAATAGCAAAAGCAGCGCAGAGTCGTTCTTCTGCAGGAGGACGAACCCAGTCTTCTGCCGGTGGACGGGTCGGCGCAGAAAGATAAGCCAGATCGGGCTGGAGGAGCCGGATCCATTCGGCCAGTTGTTCCAGAGCCTGATCCTCGTCATTTTCCCCTTGAACCAGCATGGTCTCTGTAACCAGACGTCCGGAAAAACGACGGCGGAAGGCCTGGGCAGCTTCAAGGATTGATTCCAAACGGAGTTTCCCATGGGGACGGTCGATTCGACGCCACAAAGTTTCCTCCACAGCATCCACCTTCAAACTGACCCAATCGGCCTGGTGAAGGGCTTCCTGAACGTCTGGGTCCGGAAGTAGAGAGGTGTTGGTAATGACGGCGATCGGGATTTTGAACTTCTGTAAGGCTTGAATGTGTCGGCCCAGGTGAAGATCGAGGGTCGGTTCGCCGTCCGGGACAAAAGTCAGATAATCGATTTTCCTGCCGGTCCTTTGAAGCTCTTCGAGTTTGGCTTGGACACTTTCTACGATCTGGTCGGTGGGAAAGAACACTTGGCGTCGGAGGGTCATATGACTGGTTCGACCGACCTGACAGTACACACAGGCATAGGTGCAGGTCTTGGGCGGGATATGATTAATCCCCAAGCTCTGCCCCAGACGGCGTGAAGGTACCGGCCCGAATGTCAACGTCTGATTTTCCATGGTTCCTCTTTTCTTCTTTCGGCAATTAAGATAGTTTCTCTTTCGGCTCTTCGCGAACCAGCCTTGTGATTTCACGCTGTAGAAAACTTTCATGTTTGGGAGAAGAGGGACGAAAAGACGGCCAAGAGCATGGTTTAAGGGCCCTTGATGGGTTCTAGGACGAGCAACGTGACTTGAGGAATCGAGAGACGATATTCCAATTGCAGGGATTGTCCCTGCAGGATTTGTTCCTGAACCGGCTCAAGAAGGTGTTGGCCGTCGAGCAAATAACGCCGAACTCGGACGCGCGTGGTTTTCGCCCAAGGCAGGTGGCGGATCTGAAGACGATAGGTCACCTGCGGTCCTGGCTCAGAGGACTTCCAAAAATCACTCAGCAAGATCTGGACTCGGTCTCCATCGGCCTTTTTCCCGGCCACAACATTGAATCCCGACCGGTTGCTGCCGGTGGCAGAAATCCGAACCGGGGTTTGGAGGAGCTGTTTCCAAGCCAAAAAAGCATAGGCACAGCGTTTGGGTTCATGAGTACGAACTCGATGAAGCCCCAGTCCGGGATGGCTGTCTCCACAGTACTGGAAGGCATACGCAACCCCAGCGTCTAATAAATTGGCCAATACCGAGGCGTAAAACGCCGCCCCTGCTGCCGAATCACTGAAGAGCCGATCCCGAATCCCAGCATTCCATTCACTCAGAATAATCTTTGTTTGGTGGAATCCATATCGGTCTAGGGCCCGTCGGATCCGTTCGGCATCCCGGCGGTAGTTGTAAGGGTTGAAGACCCCCCGGCCGCCGTAACTGTGCCAGGAGAAGAAATCAAGCGGCACATGATGTTCTGCACAGTACCGAATAAAGTCCTCCACATAAGCCCGAGGCATCCCACCCGTGCAAGCCGGTCCCCCGACTTGAAATTGTGGGTTAAGGGTCTTAAGAGCCCGAGCCACTTCTTCATACATCGCATAGTATTGCTGGGGAGATCCAGTCCAGAATTGGACGGCCAGATCCGGCTCATTCCAAACCTCCCAATACTGAATGGGGAAATGAAAGCCATGGTTCCATCCGGCCGTGTAGTGTCGGGCAATATGGACGCAGATCTGCGCCCATTTTCGAAAATCGTTCCGGTCGGCTCGATGAAGAATCTGCCCACCTTGGGAATCCCGAATGGTTCCGGGAGGGTCGTTGATCGGTTTGGGGTTCCGTCCTTTCCAACTGGTTCCGAGCCGGAAATAACAACGGAATCCGTTCGTCACAATGGCACAGATCCGGGCATCCGAAGAGCCGAAATCGTAGGCCTTAGGATCCTCCGGATCGGCCTTCCAATCGGGGAAGATCACGTACCAGTCGGTAGGACCGTAGAAATCGTGGGTGCGAATAAAGTCGATCCCAAACCGATGATAGCTTTGAACCAGGCTGACCAAGGGATCCCCAGGGCGACGAGGCCAGTCGTATGGTCCGCGGTTGACACCAAGAAGGGACCGAATTTGACCGATCGTTTGCGCCGCATCGATCTGGATTGTACGGACCTTTGGAACCTTCACCGGTCGGGAATGAGACGGACGAGTTTGACGACCGGCCGGGGAACGGCGACGCCAGGGCGGCGGTCCGGCAGGAGGTTGGCCGAAGCGTGGCCGACCGGGAGCTTGGAATCCTGGTGGTGGCGGTCCCGGTCTTTGCAAAGGAGGCAGAGGAAACGGCAGAGGCGTGAAATCGCAAAGAACACGGTCAAGATTCGGTTTCCATACGTTCTTGTACACCCGATCCGCAAGTTCACAGGACGCCGCTTGCATGGAGACAATCATCGGCAATTCCCGAGGTTCTAGGCCTTTTCGAATCCGGTCTCGTGTCCATACGATTCCAGCATCATTATCCGGAATCCGTTTCCGCAACGATTCCGGCAGCGGACGATCCTTAGGCAGGACATACAAGACATACGCTCGATCCGGATTGAGACGGACAAACCGGGCTCCGGCCTTTCGAAAACCTTCCACCTGAATCAAAATATGAGGATGATCCGGAGCGATCTGGACATGATCTTGCTCGTTGGCATAGACGATGACGGCTAGCTTCGGACAATTCCGCACGGCTTGGGGAATACTGGGAGCCGCGTCCCGCCATTCCCAAAAGGCGATCGCTTCTTGCAAGGAGGGAATATGAACCGGCCGTTTGGGCCCCAACAAATGACGACGCTCTGCCTCCCGAAGCACCCGCGGGGAATACCAGATTTTCATCCCCGTGCCTGCATCCCCAATCACCGCATGCACTGGAAAGTCTACCTCTGGATCAAATCGTCCGTTTCCATTCATATCAAAATAAAAGGCTCCTCGTAATCTACTGGGAGTACGACCTAGGAGTGCCGGAGCTGGATTCAATTCTGGATCAAAGGCAAGCTTGGATAGGTCCAACCGTCCGGTTTGGGGATCATAGGCAGGATTTATTCGACCATCCCGTCTGCCTCCCAGCTCCACATTCGCTATCCCTTCACCGTAGGGCGATTCCATCGAAACGTAAAAGGCCAAATCCGGAAACTCTTGCCCATATTTGGCCATGACAACTCCACAGGCATTGCCGCCCTGACTCATTCCCAGCAGCCCACAGTCGTTGGTCAAAACATGGAGGGGAGC
>CAZBKV010000131.1:3751-6993 GCA_964492575.1 uncultured Verrucomicrobiota bacterium
GTTCCTGAATCGTTCGACCTTGCCGATCTCGCAATCGACCGGTCGCAAACCGAATCACATCTGCCAGCGCACGGATCGAATTGGGACCTCGAAAATCGTATTTTCCCCCGCTACGGGCTTCCTGATCCCCACCGCCGGGAAACGCAAAGAACACTTCCACAAACCCAAACGGCAACAGAAACGGTCGGCCTGCGGCTGCCCCGGCCTGGAATCCTCCGGTCACATGAATGGCGATGGGAGCCCCTTCGGCATATCGGGGTTTTTCCGGCGCCAAAACCCGAACCGCAATCCCTTCCCGCCCACCAGCTTGGGAGGGGATATGAGTTAAGATCCCTCGGGAAGGTGGCTGTCGGTCAGGGCGGAGCAAAGGTCGAGGCGGAGGAGATTGAGCAAAGCCTGGGGCAAGAAACCCGATCGAGGTGGTGAGACTGATCCACAAAACCCATCGAAGCTGTGTAGTGTTTCTCATTTTCCCGCTCCTTTTTGTTATTCAGTACACGCCAAAAATCCTTTTGAAAAGACAAGATAAGGCTTCTTTTTTTCCAGACGTTTGGAAGAGAACGGAAGTTACGTCTCAGGGGATTCGGCAAAAGAATCCCTGGCTCTTCCTACGAGGAAGGGATAAAGAAAGGATCCTTAGGTATTCCTCGATTTCTGGGCTCAAAGGGGATGGCAAGAAAAGGAAAGAAAAAGATAGGTAGGGCAGTCTGTTCCTAGGCCGCCGCGAATCATTCGTTTCATCTTCCGGCGCGCTGGGGACAGCGCGCCCTACCTTCCAATTCCCTTTCGAACGCCCAGGGGTAGGGTGGCTTGTCCTCAAGCCGCCGCAAAATTCTTTTTTCTATCCTCCCATCCGCTGCGATCATGCCTTTCATCCAATGTTTTCTTTTTCAAAAAGCCTTCCCTTCAAATGACCCTGCCGATTTTCCGGACCAGCTCCACCCTTTTCCCCATAAGGATCCCTTGAGGGCAAAAAATTGACCGATGCCTAAGTTTTCCCGCGGGCCGAAAGGGGAACGATCAAGTTTCTGTCCACCGCTTTCTCTTTACCTCCTTTCCTACGGTTGTCCCCAGCGTTCCTGATAGACGTAGGCCGGATTGTATCGAGTCCGCGGCGGTTTCTCTTCGGCCGGATAGCCAATGGCCGCTACGGCAACAGGGATGACATGGTCCGGAATCCCAAGAAGGTCCCGAAGGAAACGGACACGAGGTTCTCGAGGATAAATCCCAATCCAACAGGATCCCAAACCAAGGCAATGGGCAGCAAGAAGCAGGTTTTCTATAGCCGCAGCGCAGTCCAAAAGGAGATAGCCAAGAAGCCGATCATGTGCAGCTTCCAGATCTCCACAGATGACGATCCCTACGGGCGCCTCTGCCAACATTTTCCCATAAGGTAGAAAATCGGCGATTTTCTTTCGGGTTTGGGGATCCCGAATCACGACGAACCGCCAGGGATCTTTGCCTACGGCCGAAGGGGCGGCCATGGCGGCTTCCAGGAGAAGTTGGATCTCTTCGTCCGATACAGGATCAGGTCGGTATTTCCGAATGCTTCGGCGACCGAAGATCCACTGAAGTCGTTCGCGTTTTGCTGTCTCCATACCCTCATCCTCCTTTTGACAATCCGGCTAGTTAGGGAAACAAAAGCGAAATCCTTTTAAGTTCAATCTCCGAAAAACATTTAACCAGGGGTGCCAGAGGAAGCTTGATCGGAGGAATCGGAAGGGCCTTTGTCTGTCGAGGTGGGGGATTCTTCTAAATGCAATCCCGGCACCGCAGAGGCCGGAACGATGCGAATACTTTTCACCTCAATTCGTTCCACCGGTTTGCTTACTTCCCCATCCGGTCCCTCGACCACCGGAGTCTCTGCAATTCGATCCAATACCTCCATCCCCTTTACGACCTTTCCAAAGGCCGTGTACTGACCGTCCAAGAACCGGGCGTCGCTCAGGCAGATAAAGAACTGGCTCCCGGCTGAGTCCGGAGATTCCGAACGGGCCATCGAAATCACCCCACGCGTATGAGGCCGGTCATTAAACTCGGCTTTCAGCTGGTATCCCGGTCCGCCGGTTCCCCAAAGGTGTTCCTTGCTCGGATCGCGGGTAAGGGGATCGCCCCCCTGCACGACAAACCCCTTCACAATCCGATGGAAACAGGTTCCATCGTAGAACCCCCGTTTGGCCAGGCTTTTGAAGTTTTCCACCGTGTTGGGCGCCACCTCCGGCCACAGCTCAACCACAATGTCGCCCAGGGTAGTACTGATGATCGCCACCTCTTTGGTTGGTCGCTTTTTCATGTTGCTTGCTTTTACCTACTTCTACAAAAAGCAGACCGCCGTTCAGTCAAAACGGCGGCGGATCACATCAACTAATTTGCAAAGATTAGTTTCCGGAGACAAGGCGAACTTGTTGGACAACAATTCGGATCTTCGGCAACGATTTTTCCGTCCCCCATCGGTTCCAGGTCACAGGGACCTGTCCGATTTTCTCAACTACATCGATCCCTTCTACCACTTTCCCAAAGGCCGTATACTTGCCGTCGAAGTATCCCGCTTCATCTAAACAGATAAAAAACTGACTCCCTCCAGAGTCTGGATGTAGCCCATGAGCCATCGAGATTACCCCCCGTGTATGATGACGATCATTCTTCTCAAACGGAATCGTATATCCCGGTCCGCCGGTCCCCCAAAGGTCTCGCTTAGACTCGTCTTTTGTGAGCGGATCTCCTCCCTGGATCAGGACCCCCGGAATAATCCGATGAAAACAGGTCCCGTTGTAAAATCCCTGCCGGACCAGTTTCAGGAAGTTCTGAACGGTCTTTGGAGCCGCATCCGGCCACAGCTCCACCACAAACCGCCCAGCTGTGGTAATGAACTCTACCTGCGGCACGGAGGAATAGGAGCCCGAAGGACCTTGTTTGTAAAGGATCCAGCGATAGGCGTTGCCGGACTGGGGGCCTCAGCCGCCCAGACCTCTACTACGAAAAGCAGGCCGATCAGACTTTTCATCCATTGCCGTCGATTTCTCATCACAACATCAACGTTTGCCATGAGAGACGGAGGTTGTCACGTTGCTTTTCTTCCTTCCATCAAGACATTCTTCCTTTCTGAGCCCGTTTGAAGATTAGGAAAGATCGGGAGGAAAATTTTTCTTGATTTTTCTTCCACGCTCTGACGAGCGGAGGATTTCTTGCGGCGGCTTGGGGACAAGCCGCCCTACCTTTCCAATGGCATACGGAAGGTCATG
>CAZBKV010000132.1:0-6718 GCA_964492575.1 uncultured Verrucomicrobiota bacterium
CTCTCTAACAGGGCAAAAATTTGACCGATGCCAAATTTTTTTGGGGGAAGACTTGACAGGGGGATGGTTTTCCTCTATTTGATCAAACGTTTGATAAAAAACGGGGCGATGAGTCATGACCCGAAAAACGAAATCCTCGATGCCGCCGAAGCCGCCTTCGCCCAGCTCGGCTACGAAGGCACTTCCATGCGCCTCATCGCCTCCAAAGCCGGGGTCAACCTCGCCACTCTCTATTACCATTTCGGATCCAAAGACGGATTGCTCGAGGCCATCCTCCAACGCCGCTTTGAACCGGTGATCCAACGTCAGCTCCACCTCCTCCAACAGATTCAAACCACAACACAGACTTCCGTCGCTGCCGTTCGGAATCTCCTCCATGCCATTCTGATTCCGATCTTGGAATCGATCCGCGAACCGGCTTCCCGGACCGTTGGGATGTTAATCGGTCGGATGCTGACCGAGCCGGCCCGGCCGGTCCAAGAGATCTTACGGCGCCGGTTCAAAGATGTCAGTAGGACTTTCATTCAGACGGTACAGCGAATGTTACCAAGTTTAAGCGAAGAAGATGTGGCCTGGCGAGTGGAACTGATGTGGGGCGGGATCGCCTTTCTCCTCTGCCAGCCGGAAAATGTGATCTTTCGGACCAATGGCCGATGCAATCCATTGGACTATCAAAAGGCCTTGGCTCATATGACGCAGTTTTTTGTGGGTGGTTTGTTGGCAAAGCCTTTGCGGAAAGATCGGGCGGTGTAAAGCCCGACCAATCAGGCATTTCGTTTTCCAACCAAAGGACCAAAGCAGTAAATGGCCAAGAAAGACTCAAAGAAAACCGAACACGGAAAGATGAAAGAAAATCGAAAGAAGGGGGGACCGATGATGAAACCGAGGGATCTTTTCCAACTGGCAATAGTGTTGCTTGTGGTGGGTTTAGGGGTTTCGTGTGGTAAAAAACCGGGCGGTCCCGGTATGGGGGCCGGGTTCGGAATGGGAGCAGGAGAAGCGATCCCCGTTACGGTGGTTCATCCAAAGTATGGAGTGGTCACAAACTGGGATGAATATCCGGCTCATTTAGAAGCCGTCCATACGGTTCAGATCAAGGCCCAAGTCGGCGGATATCTCCAGGAGATTCATTTTGAGGATGGGGCTTATGTGAAGAAGGGCGATCTGTTGTTTGTCATTGACCCTAGGCCGTATGAGGCGGCGTTGGCCCAGGCTCGGGCTCGACGTCATCAGGCCGAGGTCCAACTGGCCCAGGCCAAAGACAATTTAAAACGGGCCGAACCCCTTCGAGGAACGCGGGCGATCAGTGAGGAAGAATATGATTTGCGGAGCAAGGCCGTGGCGGCGGCGGAGGCGGCGTTGGAAGCGGCGAAGGCCGCCGAACAACAAGCCGAATTAAACCTTCAGTATACCCGGATCACAGCGCCGGTGAGTGGTCGGATCGGACGTCGTCTGGTCAGTCTTGGGGATTACATTCAGGCCGGCATGATGGGAACAGTGTTGGCGGAGCTAGTCACGGTCGATCCAATTTATTGCTACTTTGATGTTCCCGACGAGAGTTTTGGAAAGTATCAAGCATTGTTTGGTAATTGGCGTGGTTTTGGTCGCTCCGGCTTGCGCTGCCAAGTTCAGGTTCCTGGAGAACAAGGATTCCCTCACGAAGGGGTCATTGATTTTTATGACAATCAGGTGGATCGCCAGACCGGGACGATTCGGATGCGGGCTGTGATTCCGAATCCGGACGGGCGTTTGATCCCGGGTCAATTTGTTCGAGTTCGAATCCCTGCCAGTCGCCCGGGGAAGGCCTTGTTGATTCCTGCGACAGCGGTTCTTTCGCAACAGGGACGGCCGTTTGTGTATGTGGTCAATGCTCAAAATCAGGTCGAGATGCGACCGATTGTGACCGGTCGGATTCATGGAGCGATGCAGGTAGTCAAGAAGGGATTGAGTCCGGAAGATCGAGTGATTGTTGGTCGATTGTTGATCCTGCGGCCGGGAATGAAAGTCCAGCCTCTTCCGCCCGGTGCCATGACCAATCAAGCCGGGATGATGGGCATGCCCGGTGGAGTAAGGCCTCCGAAGCCATCTGGATCTACCACCAACACCTCTTCTTTCGGAAAACCAACCGGGCCCACCAACCAGGTAGGACGATAAAAATAAAAAGGGAAAAGATCCCACTTGGAGAGGAAAAAGGAGGGGACGACTATGAGATTCTCACACTTCTTCATTCGACGACCGATCTTTGCCAGCGTCATTTCCATCATCATTGTTATTGCCGGGGTGGTTTCCCTATTGAGGTTGCCGATTGCGTCCTATCCGGATGTAGTGCCGCCGAGTATTGTAGTAATGACTCGATACCCTGGTGCTGATGCGGATACGGTCGCTAAAACCGTAGCCATGCCGTTGGAGGAGGCGATCAACGGCGTGGAAGACATGCTCTATATGAGCGCGAGCTGTAGTAGTGATGGAACAATGATCCTTCAGGTCACCTTCCGTATCGGAACCGACATTGATATGGCTCGAGTCCGTGTTCAAAATCGTGTTTCTGAAGCCTTGGTTCGTTTACCGGAGGAGGTTCGGCGTTTAGGCGTGAGGGTTCTAAAACGTTCCCCGACTTTAACCTTGACTATCGACTTATTCTCCCCCGATAGGACATATGATACGACCTATCTATATAACTACGCCATTCTTAATATAAAAGATCCGCTGAGTCGAGTGCCTGGAGTTGGACAAGTCTTTATATTTGGACGCCGGGATTATACGATGCGGATTTGGATTGATCCGGACAAAGCGGCTTCACGCGGATTAACGGCCGGAGACATTGTACGGGCAATTCGAGAGCAAAATATCGAAGTGGCAGCAGGAGGATTCGGCTTTGACCCAGCCCCGCCAGGCACATTGTTCACTATTCCTGCCTTTACTCATGGCCGACTAGTTACTCCTGAAGAGTTTGGTTCAATTGTTATTAAAGTGGATAAAGATGGCCGAGTAACATATTTACGGGATGTGGCTCGAGTTGAGTTGGGGGCCCAAAGTTACAGTGTAGAAACATACATGAATGGACAGCCTGCGGTTGAAATTGGAATCTTCCAGCTTCCCGGTGCCAACGCTGTCCAGGTGTCCGATTCTGTTCGTAAGATTATGGCAGAGCTGGCCAAGACCTTTCCTCCTGGGATAGAGTATGATATTTCCTATGATACAACGACTTTTGTGCGCGACTCTATCGGTCGCGTAAGTGAGACTTTAGTGGAGGCCTTTATATTAGTAGCCTTGGTTGTAGTGTTGTTCCTTCAGAAATGGCGAGCCTCTTTGATTCCGTTGATCGCTATCCCCGTTTCGATCGTTGGAACTTTCGCCGCTATATTGGCTTTCGGATTTACAATTAATAACCTGACAATGTTCGGTTTGGCCTTGGCGATCGGAATAGTTGTAGATGACGCCATTGTCGTGGTTGAGAATATCGAGCGTCATATTCGAGAAGGACTTTCTCCAGTTGAGGCTGCGTACAAAGGAATGGAGGAAATTACCGGAGCGGTGATTGGCATCGGCTTGGTATTAAGCTCGGTGTTTATTCCTACCGCATTTATTCCAGGGATAGAAGGGCGGTTTTACCGGCAGTTTGCCTTGACGATCGCCGTCTCTACTTTAATCTCTGCTCTGGTCTCTTTGACTCTAACCCCAGCACTTTGTGCCCTGTTGCTACGCCCTGAGGAAGAACCGAGAGGAGTGATAGCACGTTTCTACAATGCTACGATTGGTCGATTCTTAAGCGGATTTAATCAGCTTTTTGAACGAAGTCGTAATGTATATACTCGCGCCTTGGCAATTGTTATTCGACATAGTGTGATTGTCCTGCTGATCTATGGCGGGCTTTTAGGATTGACGTATCTTCTCTATCGAAGCGTCCCGGTAGGATTTATCCCAACCCAAGATCGAGGTTATCTTATGCTCTACTGTCAGCTTCCAGATGGTTCCTCTCTAGAACGAACCCGAGAAGTTGGACATCGAATCACACAAATTCTCCTTCAAGAGCCAGGAGTGGAGAAGGTAGGCGAGTTAGATGGTTTTTCACTCACAGGTTTTGGGGCAATGGAGAATGCCGTTTCCTTCTGGGTCACTCTTAAACCTTTCTCAGAGCGGATGTCGAAAGGATTAACAGCGCAGCGAATTGTCAACAGCCTGCAAAAGAAATTGATGGGAATCGAGGAAGGAATAGTAAGCGTCTTTATTCCACCGCCGGTGGAAGGATTGGGATTTTTTGGAGGACTTCGGCTCCAGATTGAAGATCGAGCCGGGTTAGGCTATCAAGCCCTCCAAGAGGCTGCTTATCGCCTGATGGGGGCTGCGATGCAGAACCCAGCTTTTGTTAATGCTATTACCACATTCCGTGCCCAGGTTCCTCAGATTTACATTGATGTGGATCGAGTCAAGGCCAAAAGGTTAGGTATTCCGCTTTCCTACCTCTGGGATACGCTGACAGTCTACCTGGCCTCGGCCTATGTCAATGACTTTACTCTGTATGGACGTCCCTTCCAGGTAGTAGCTCAAGTAGATGCTCCATTCCGGAAGTCCCCTGAACAACTGTTAAATATGAAGACTCGAAACCCCTTTACTGGGGAAATGATTCCGTTAGGTAGCGTAGTACATCTCTGTAGAACCAATCGGCCCGTCATCGTAACCCATTACAATATGTATCCTGCGGCTGATTTGACCGTAACATTACAGCCCTTCGTAAGCACTGGTACGGGAATGCGTATTATGGAAGACCTGGCTCAAAGTATCCTGCCCCCAGGCATGGCCATTGAAT
Organism: uncultured Verrucomicrobiota bacterium; assembly: GCA_964492575.1. Lineage (GTDB taxonomy): Bacteria > Verrucomicrobiota > Verrucomicrobiia > Limisphaerales > CAZBKV01 > CAZBKV01. The sequence continues at coordinate 4,808 of CAZBKV010000132.1, forward strand.
GGACCGAGATAAGCCTCTTTCATAAACTGGCTGGGAATACCGCCCGTTATGTCTTTCCGCTCTGTGTCTTAATGGTATTCCTGATCTTAGCTGCATTATATGAAAGTTGGTCATTGCCGTTTGCCATTATTCTCATTGTTCCTCTCACAGTTCTGTTTGCCCTGGCTGGGGTCTTCTTCCGAGGGATTGATAATAACCTGTTTGTTCAAATTGGATTTGTGGTGCTGATTGGGTTGGCCGCAAAGAACGCCATCCTGGTAGTCGAATTTGCACGCCAATTACAAGAGCAGGGGAAAGATCGGTTTGAAGCCGCCTTGGAAGCGGCTCGAATTCGGTTGCGGCCGATCTTAATGACCTCCTTTGCATTCACTTTGGGAGTGGTTCCCTTGATGCTGTCATATGGGCCGGGTGGTGAGATGCATCGATCGGTGGGAACCGCCGTCTTTTGGGGAATGTTAGGCGTCACCTTGCTGGGAATTTTCCTTACACCGGTGTTCTATGTCGTAATTCGATACTGGGTAGAACGCCGACAACGGAAGAAGACTTCCTCTCGTGGAGGAAGCGGTGTTGCTCCAATCGCAACCATTCTAGTAGTAGGACTGTTAGGGGTTTTCCTCAGTGGTTGTGCTGTAGGGCCGAATTACCAACCTCCGGCTTCGCCCGTGCAAAGCGCACGTTTTGCTAACGCCGATCAACCCGGCCTTTCCCAAGAACCGGTGGAAGTCCAATGGTGGCAAATCTTTGGAGATCCGGAACTGGATCAATTGATCGAAACGGCAGTCAAGCAGAACCATGACCTGCGTATTGCGGCAGCGCGGATTCAAGAGGCCCGGGCTCTTCGCCTCCGAAGTCAGTTGGAACTCTTCCCAATCGTACACGCCGGCGGCGGATATACACATTCGTTACAGAGCCGTGCTCAGATGCCCACTCTGCCGCGAGAGATGCGGGAGGTCGATCTATACGACGCTGGGTTTGATGCCACTTGGGAATTAGACATATTCGGCCGGTTACGTCGGTCAGTTGAACAAGCAACGGCCCTCTTACAAGCCGCTGAAGAACAGCGTCGGGGTGTCTTAGTAATGGTTATTGCAGAGGTCGCTCGAAATTATGTGGAGCTCCGTGGCTTACAGCAACAGCTTCGGATTGCCCGGATGAATGTCACCAATGCGCAGGAAACCCTCGATCTGGTCCAGAAAAAACTGGAAGCCGGCTTGGCTCGGCAACTGGATATCGAGCGGGCACGGAGTCAACTGGAAGCCACTCAGGCTGCAATTCCTATGCTGGAAGCAGCAATTAAGTCGACAATCTATCGAATCAGCGTTTTAACCGGACAGGCGCCAACGGCTTTGGAGGAAGAATTGGAGAAAACCAAGCCGCTTCCTCAAGTACAGCACCCTGTAAAGATCGGCTCGCCCGCAGAGTGGCTTCGACGGCGTCCGGACATTCGCGCTGCAGAACGCCAATTAGCAGCAGCCACAGCGGGAATTGGTGTGGCAGTTGCGGATCTCTTTCCACGGGTCACATTCATCGGCTCAATTGGATTTAATGCTAAAGATCTGGTGAAGTTAGGAGAGGCGGGGTCAGACACTTATACCTTTGGCCCACACATTTCTTGGGCAGCTTTTGACTTAGGGCGTGTTTATGCCCGGATCCAGGCCGCCAAAGCCGAAGCCAAGGCTGCGCTAGCGACATATGAAAAGACAGTCTTCATCGCTCTGGAACAAACCGAAGGAGCTCTTGTGCGATACGGCCGGGCTCAGAGGCAAACCGCTCATTTGGCCGCTGCGGTTCAAGCAGCCGAAAAGGCATATGACCTTGCCCGCCAGCAATACGACCACGGATTAGTGGATTTCATGCCAGTTTTGGATGACGAACGGAATTTCCAAACACCTCGCACTCGCTAGGTATCAA
>CAZBKV010000132.1:6728-6966 GCA_964492575.1 uncultured Verrucomicrobiota bacterium
TACTCAATCTTCGCAGTCAATGGGTAGAAAGCCAACGGCAGACCGCGGTCGCTTTGGTAGCCGTCTATAAAGCCTTAGGCGGTGGCTGGCAAATAGATCTGCCGAAAACCGCACCCGCAAAAGTCCCCCAATCTTAAGGGGCAGAGCTTATCCGAAAAAGGATATCAGCCCATCTTCCTTATATCGGCGCGTTGGGGACAACGCGCCCTACCTTTCAAATTCCCTTTCGAATGGCTGG
>CAZBKV010000133.1:0-6963 GCA_964492575.1 uncultured Verrucomicrobiota bacterium
TCTCAAGCCAGGGGAGGTGGATTCATGTCGAAGAGGTTTCTTCCAGCTTTGATGATTGAGTCTGTCTCAGGATCTCTTCCAGCAATTGAGTGTGGGTTTCGACTGAGGGGAATTCAGGGGCTGCTTTTCGGACATTCTCCGGCGGTCGAAACAACACGCCTGCGTCGGCCGCGCGCAGCATAGTTAAATCATTATAAGAATCCCCCACGGCAATGACGGCAAAATTCAGGTTGCGAAGGGCCTCCACGGTTCGTCGCTTTTGATCCGGGATTCGAAGTTGGTAATCGACGATTTGGTCGTCTTGAACAATCAGTCGATGACAGAACAACGTCGGCCAGTGCAACTTTTCCAGCAGAGGCTGGGCAAATTGTTCGAAGGTGTCGGAAAGAAGGATTACCGGCACCTGAGCCCGCAGAGCATCCAGAAAGGCCGCGGCCCCATCCAGCGGCTGGAGGGTTCGGATGATTCCCTGGATTTGGGATAAGGAGATGGAATGCTTTTGAAGAAGCTGCAATCGGTGCCGCATCAACTCATCGTAATCGGCAATGTCTCGAGTCGTGAGCCGGAGCCCTTCCACGCCGGTGGCCTCGGCCACCGCGATCCAAATCTCCGGGGTCACCACCCCTTCCATATCCAGTACCGCAATCCACTGACGCATAACTTACTCCTGCTGTTTGTTTTACTTTTTAGGCATCAGTCAAATAACTAACCCCCATGGAAGAGAAAGTCTCGATAGGACGCGCTGTTCTCAGCGTACCAAAGGAGAAGAATCGATTTTCGCGGCGACCTGGAACAGGCCGCTCTACCTTTTGTATTTCCTTCCCTATCCGTTCCTTTAAGGGTAGAAATTGGATGGATACCATTTTTAAAAATGAAGTCGTTTTAATTCGCTTTTTAGTTCGTCCCAAAAATGTTTAAAAGAAGGGTCTTGCTTACCTAATTGATAGACGTCGATCGTTTGGGCTAAGTCCAAGCCGTATTCGGCGCCACCCAAAGTCGGCTTGACTCCCGCAGCTAAAATGCATTCTTTAAGGTACTTTTTGTATCGATCTTGCTCACATTTGTAGGAGAGCTGTTGAGGCTTAGCCCCGGGGAGGATTTGTTTCCAGGCCTTAAGATCTTCTAGGTACCAACGTTCAATATGAGGATCAGGGATGGCGCAAACCAAGGGGATAGAAAGTGGTTCTAATTCTTGTTCGATTTGATGGCGCACTGTTTGAAAGCCTTTGCAATTTGCGTCAATGGCTACCAGAAACAAATCAGGAAGGGGGTCTTTCCCTTTTTGGATAGCTTGGATAGTTTGGCGCAGTTCTGGCCAGACGCGGCTACCATGGGTGGCGTTTCGAACACGAATTTGGATTGGGACTCCAAGTTCAGTCGCTGCGCGGTTGACAAAACCACGCAGGAGCTTTTCGTGAGCAATATCTTCTAAAAACATAACAACTTGGACTGCGCTCTGCTTAGTCATCGAATTCCCCTTGAAGGATTCGTTGGGTAAGGGAAGGCCATTCGTAATTTTCTTCTTCTACAGAATCTCTTGCTTCCATTCTTTGGAGAAGGGGTTCCTTAGTAGAGGCTTGGAAAGTTTTGAAAATGGTATAGCCGTCTTGTTTGAGACAGTGAATCAAATTCATGCGTTGAGTAGAGTCGGAAGCCGAGAGGTAATCGGCTAAGAGGGGAGAATGAGAGTTTAGGATAATTTGTCGCCAATCGGTGGCATTTTGAATTAGGTTAGCAATAAGCTGGAGCCGGCGGGGGTGAACTCCATTTTCCGGTTCTTCTATACCCACAAGGGTAGCTGGAGATATATACAAGATAGCTGAAAGGGCTAAAACTCGTAAGGTGCCCTCAGAGATGACTTTTGCGGAATAAGCGATATTTCGTTCTATGATCTTAAGCTGCAGTTTTCCTTCTCTTGTCTTTTTTATATCCACATTTTCAATGGTTGGGATGATGGAAGAGAGAGATTTGATGAGGTTTTCAAACTGTTTTGGATTTTTGTGAAGAAGCGTATAATAAACTGCGGCCAGGTCGGCACCGGTTGAGGGTAGATCTTCTACCTCTTTTAAGGCACATTCTTCCCGCATCAGCCGTGGTTCAAAATAGTAAAACCGCCAACGGCTGACTTCTTCCCGAAACGCCGTTAAATGAGGATAATGGGGAGGATAGAAAGGACGGGAGGCTAAGGTATGGGTAAGCCCTACTTCGTATTCGATCGGGCGAGCTTGCCCTTCCATTCGGAGACGAAGACGATTCCCGACCCGTTCTAAGAAGGGCTTTCGGCGTTTGTCCGGCCGTAGATTTCCTTGTTTGTCTTCTTTGAGAGCGAGTAACCCTTCGTTTGTCACACGAAGGACGCCGGTTTGGGGGATCATTTCGATTTCACAATGATAACGAAGGTATCGCTCTGTAACGCGTTTGGAACTACTGGGATTTTTTTTGTTTTCTGAAAGTCCGGAACGTAATGCTCGAATCTGTTCTTCTACCGACCGAATAATTTCCGGTTCTAATTCCACATCGACTTCCATTCTTAGCCATAAACGTTCTTCCTCGAGCAATCCCTCGATACCTTTCTCCCCAAAGGTAAAGGCTTCAATGGGGTCTCCGCGGTGATTGGCAAAGGCTTTGGTCAGATCTTCCGCTGTGACGATTTGACTGAGCAAACGAAGGGCATCAAAAAGATTGCTTTTTCCAGCAGCGTTGGGGCCGAGGATCAGATTCAGTCGCTCCAAGCTAAGTTCAATGTCGTATAAGGATTTATATCGCCAAATGTGAATGCGACGAATCATACAGCGTCTTTTTTCTCCCAATCTTTTCCTGTTTCCAAGCTTTAACTCCCCGGTTTGACCGGTGGGATGGCGGCCAGTTCGGGAGGGATTTGATCCGGAGGATAAGCTTCGACTTCTAAACGGAGGAGGGCTACAAACGGAACCCCTAGATCCAGAGACGGATCCGATCGATCCACCAAAGCTGCAACCCCCACCACTTCAGCCCCTGCCGCGCGGGCGATCTGCATGGTTTCTTGCACGCGACCGCCTTTGGTGACCACGTCTTCTACGACTAAGACCCGTTCTCCAGGGCGCAGCCGAAATCCACGACGAAGGACCAGCCGCCCTTCCTCTTTTTCCGCAAACAGAAATCGGGCCCGGAGTTGGCGAGCCACTTCCTGTCCAATCACCAAGCCACCCATGGCCGGTGAGAGGACGGTCTCCGGGTTCCAATCCCGCACTTTTTCGGCCAAGGCACTGCCAAATCGTTCTACAATCGGCATCTCTTGAAGCGCCAGGGCGCATTGGACGTATTTGGGACTGTGCCATCCGCTACGAAGGATAAAATGCCCTTCCATCAGCGCCCCGGTGCGGCGGAAGATTTCTAGGATTTCTTCTTGTGTCATGCCCATAGCTGTTTTTTCCGTTGTGCCTATTGGTCGTGTCTCTTTTGCCGGATAAGACTTTATTCATCAAGTCGAGGAGGAGCGAAAGGATTTGTCAGACTGGATTCTTCTTCCGTTTCAGTGAGACGTGATAACTTCCATCCGGTCCATAACCCGAGGCAAAACATGACCATCCATCCAAGAGGAAGAGTAAAGAGGAAGATCGGGAAGAGGAGTTGACGCACCGAATAGAGCAAAAAACCACAGGCCCATAGGATGGCGGGAATCCCATGAGCAGCTCGGAAGGCAAGGGCAAGGCGGCGCAGGCCACGTTTTTTCAGGAAGAGGCCGGTTCCGAGGGCTAAGATCCAGGATTCAAGCCACCAGAGAGGACCGGTAGCCAAGATCAGGCCGGCCGGCACCAGGACTTGCAGGTGTGGTTTCCAGGCCAGCCACAGAGGTAGGATGATCTGTCGGGACAGATTCCATCGAACCCCGGTTGGATAAGGCCAAAGGACGTGGAATCCAAGGACGGTCAGAGAGATCCCTCTTCGCAACAGATGAACAGTGAAATCGGCCTGTTCATCCAGCCAAGGGTTGGAGCGGGAATCCATCACGATGGCGAAGAAGGTGTTGTTCGCAAGCACCTCTCGATCCGGCCATTCTCCGCCCAATTGTCCCTGAACGATCCTGGCCTCCTTCGGTAACTTCGGAATCGCAACATCGAGAACCGGGCTGATCAGACTTAAGGCCGTCCAACCGGTTAGAAGGGCCCATAGGACTAGGCATCCAATGGTCCACCACTGGAGTCGAAGCGGGCAATGTTCGATCCACAAGGCCAGAGCGGTCGGCCCGAGGGGAAATCTCGGGAGGGGTTGGGTTTCAATGTCCTGTGCTTCTTCCCACCACATTCAGCCGCGTTTCCTGATCCACCGCTTCGACTTTCTCAACTCCTTATCGAATTACCCTCAAGATTTCCAGCTTCGAGGTCTTAGGAAAAATTTTTGGGAGAGCTTCGTTCCCAAACAACCGCTCTAAAGGAAGGTAGAAAGCGAGGCCTCCCAGGAAATTTTCAATTAGGGCCATACTATCCTCAAGCACGCTGAAAAGGAACAAATGACATTACGGCGACCTGGGAAGAACCCGCCCTCCATGCGCCAGGTAACTGTTCTAGCTAAAGGAAAGCAAGGTTCTATTTGAACTACTAGCAGCTTTCGATAGTCACGGCTAGGGTTCCATGGTGGAGGTGGAATTCGAAGGAACCAAAACGCAAAGGATGGGATCGTGATGAAAAGGAGCTTAGGACGGCTTTATTGTGCTAGATGGGCTTTCGTGGCTGTGGTGAACGCTAGGGTTGGAGGTGGTGGGGAAGTCACGACACCTCAGAGAACCGGAAAACCGACGAGAAGGAGCCTCTTAAGAGGAGTACGGGGGTGATTAGGGGTAGCGCGGCTGGGAAGAGTCGTGGCGGGTAATCCTGGGAGGCCTCGGTATGTTCTGGGTCCATTAGTGAGGTAAGGATCTGGAGCATCGGAGAGGAAGAGAGATTGTAAGAAAACTCCCTTCCATCTTTATATAATGTTTTTTGGCCCAGCCAAAGAATGTAGTGCCACGGCTTTGAAAAAAAAACAGCTAACTCCTTGATAGCCAATCAGTTACGATTTCCTACTGTTCAAGATGGGTCAAGTTCGTTCCTAAAGGTTATTATAAAATTGCAGGCAGGGTTTGCCGGTATACCGTCTCGAATCTTGTGATCGAGCGGCCCTGAAGGGAAAACTACATTGTTCACGAACTGAGAAAAGACGAAGAACGATCCGGTAGTAAAAAGGAAGAAAGAACTTTATGCCCCTTCCATAAAAGGACCCTGCCTCTGTGGGTGGGCCAGAGGAAGATCAGATCCTGCATGCCCAGCCGTTTCACGCTAATTTACATTGCAAGACGTTCGGTTTGAAATCCGAGCCGAGGCTTCTCCATCTTGCTTTTCCCGCCTCTAAGGTTGTAGAGTAAAAGCAAGCTATGATGGACTGTAAGAAAGATAGGAAAGTTCTTCCCTCTTGGAGCAGGGGACTGCTGTTTTGTTCTTTCTTTCTCGTAGTTTCTGTCTGGGCAGATGGAAAGATTTTTATTCCTGATGCTGAGCCACCTCATCTTCCCTATCAACGCGCAATCCTCCTGTTCCAAAACGAAACCGAAACTCTTCTCCTTCAGACTCAATTTGTACGAACCAACGAAGACACGATCTCCACCATGGGATGGATTGTACCGGTCCCATCTGTTCCGAAAATCTCGATTTTATCGTCTGACCTTGGCTCAACACTCTTTCACTCCCTGGCCTTCCAAACCCATCCGAAAAGAATCTCTATCTCTTCCATCGCTATGTTTTGCATTCTGATCCTCTGGATTGTGTCCCTAATCCTGGCTGTTATTCTTTCGCTTCCCTTCCTTATACCAAAAGAGAAGTCCTTTCTTCATAAATTCGAGCCTCATAAGGAAAAAATCCTTTTCCTTACCTCCTTCTTACTGATCCTTGCCGTGCCGTTTTACTTCTTTCTCCCGATGTTTAGTCATGCAAAAGCCCTTGATGTAGAAGTTTTAGATTCCAAATCTATCGGAATCTACGATGTCCAAGTCATCCGGGCTCAAAAGACTCAGGATTTGATCCAATGGCTGCAACAACATTCTTTTCGCTACACCCAGGCCGATCAGGATGTCTTCCGTCATTACATCACCAACGGATGGGTCTTTGTGTCGGCTAGGATACGTCCTGACAAGGCCCATGCAGCGGAAACTTATCAAGAAGGAATGCCTGATCCGTTGGTTCTCCAGTTCCAGACCGATCGGCCGGTTTATCCCCTTGCTCTGACCGCTTTGACCGGAACCGATACACAAATCCTTCTCTATCTGGTAAGCTCTTCCAAATGGGCTCCCGACCGACCTTTCCGCCTTCGGTATCTTCAAAAACAAGATTCCCTTCGGCCTCTTGGAATCCCGCAAAAACTCCTTTCTGAAGAAGCCAGTCTCCTTCCTCTTTCCGTCACCAACATCTGGCTTGCTAAATTCCGCGATACGTTTACCCCAGCCCAAATGCAGCAAGATCTCTTCTTCCATCCTGCCCCCAATCTAAAACCTTATCGAGAGACGACTGTAACATGGTAAACTGAGAAGATTCAGCTATCGCCTTCCCTTCTCTTCCATCATACGGGAAGACATCGGTTAAAATACTACCCTCAAGTGAAAAATTCGGGAAGGTAGAAAAAAGTGTGCTGTCCTCAGCGCGCCGGAAAAAGGAAATGGACAATTTGCGGCGGCCTGAGGACAGACCGCCGCACCTTTTCACCTTTGAGGGCAAAAGTTTAACGGATGATTTTATTTGTCTCTAAGGCTGGATTGGGTGATAGGTTCCACATCCTGGACCATAGACGACGGTGTTGAGGAAAATGCGGATTGTCGGTAGGGCCGTACCGCGGAAGACCGGCGAGGTGGCAAACAGGATAAGTTGTCCTTTTCCAATTCGCTCACGGGTACACCAGGCAGCGTTTGCCAACCATTCGCGGGCTTCCGGCCAGATTAATCCACTGAGACGGAGGTAC
>CAZBKV010000134.1:0-6960 GCA_964492575.1 uncultured Verrucomicrobiota bacterium
GCTGAAAGCGAGCCAAATTTTTAATCGGTTGATACATTAAGAAGATTGTTCCGATAAATTGGAGGAATTCTCCAGGACTCATCGGGGTCTGATGAACCCCCGCTACATAAAGAAGTAAAAAGGCCACCCCAAAGGCACCGATCGTCTCAATTAACGGACCGGGAATCCCACGGCTTCGAACCACGCGCATATAATGGCTGACAAAACGCCGATTGCTTTTCTGGAAACGCTTCACAAGGGCCTTTTCCATGGAGTAAGCCTTCACGACCGGCAATCCGGACAGGCTTTCATGGGTGACGCGACTTAGCTGGGCATATTCATCTTGCAGCGCCCGGCCGGCTTGACGGACTTTTCGGTTGTAAATCGCGACAGGAATGACGCAAAACGGCACAACAACCAATGCAATCAAACTTAATTTTGGTTGAGAAAGGATCAGAAATCCCGCCAAGCTGAGGAGTTTTACTGGATCCCGAATCAAAGCTCCTACCGTATCAATGATTGCCCGCTGAATTGTAGCGGTATCATTGATGACTCGAGAGATTAGCTCACCGGTATGACGTTTTCGAATAAAGCCTAAGGGGCGTGTGACCAGATGTTCGAAGAGATGGAGTCGCAGATCGGCAACGGCCCGAATGGAAACCCATTGTAAGAGATACGTGTTGAGGTAGCCCAAAAATCCACGAAGCCCCATTACCAAAGGCACCAACGAAACGATAAATACCGACACCCAGAATGGTACTGGTTCTCCTTTGGTCGGCGTAAATTGGACCGACTGAAGCCAGTGTCGGACAAATTCTGGTGCCCCGCGAAGTTGGTCTGCAAAGGAGGCGGTCCCAGCTCCTGGGAATAAAAAGTCAAAGACGATCTTAACAGCCACCATCAACAACGGCTCTACGACGCCGCTGAGGATACCGGCCAGGATCCCTAGGACAAACCGTCCTACGTACGGCCGGAGATATCGGGCCATATGGTGCAGAAATCGCAGCATATAAGCGGGGAATTAATCCAGATCACGCGTAGGGCCAAATCTTTTTCTGCTTTTTTCGGGATAAAAGTGGAGAATCGGGAGCAGAGGCTTTTGCTTTGGCGATTCCTCCCAGCGCTGATTACGATTTACTCGAGCGAGGATGACGCTCCTTTTTTTGTTGAGCTAAGGCGGCTCGTACCTTTTCGAGATAACGTCTTGTAGTGATAAGTCCCTTTTCGAGGGGGGTCTCCTTGGGCCCTTTCCACACGATTCCTACATAGCCGCGGTAGCCGGACTGAACGACCAGGCCTAAAGCTTTGTAACAATCTAATTCTGGGTTTTGATCGGTGGGAATTCGGTGGAATTCTATCGATACAGATTTTGCGAAGGGGATAATCTCCGTAATGCCATTTTGTAGGGGGTAAACATGGCGGTCGTCGATTCGGAATTGGCATAAATTTAACGAGGACCCACAATTCGGTTCGTGGACCTGCCGTAGAAGTGTTTGGAGCCATTTCCCATGGGAACTCAATCCACCGTAGTTCTCTACAATGATATTGATACCAAAACGTGCAGCCGTATGCGCCAAACTCTTCAGAGATTTGACAGCCGCTCTCAACTGCCGCCCCGCATCTTGATTCCCCCGCGTTTTTACCCGACAACGCAAAGAATGACATTCCAATACATGGGTTACCTCAATCCAGGGTTGGAGCCTCTTAACCGCAGCTAACCGTCTCCTTTCGTCCAAAGCCGCTAAATCCAACTCCTCCGTTTGCGTCAGGATCAAAAGACGAACTCGTTGCGCCTTTGCGGTTTGAAGAAGTCTTCTGGCAAAGACCAATGGATTTTCGTTTTTGGGGAAGAATTCGGTAGAGACCTCCAGGGCATGAAACCCCAATTTTTCCCGGATCCAATGAGGAAGATCCAGCAGGGTCCATCGACGGGTTTTGAGGATGGATCGAAAAGAGGTATCTACGACAGAGATCAGGAACGGCAGCTTCTTAGTCCTTGGCCAATACCCTTGCTGTCCGGGGACGTCCGCCAGGATCGGAAACATCCCCCCTGCCACCGTCCAGGCTGCCAATCCTTTGAGAAATTCTCTGCGTTTCACAGCCAGAGAATCTGACGTCAAGCCCCGTTTATGACTTCATTTCTCTTTAGGTTTGTTTTGTGGATTCTGTTTGGAAGCCTGACGGTTCTCGCGGAAGGCCGAGCCGAAGAGGACCATAATGATCAAAGATCCGATCCCCGGAATTAACCAGATCTGCCGCCACAGAGGCAAGGAACGTTCCAACTGGCTCAAAGGAAGAACTTCCACTTGCTGAGTCGCTTGAAACTTCTTTCCTTCTTGAATTGGCTTGTAGACTTGGACGGCTGCGATCGGGGCTTTGGATCGCAATGCTTCTGGGATTTGGACGGTAGGAGCCCCTGCCACTGCCTTCGAGCTCAACTTCAAATTCCCTTCTTGGTCTTTGGTAATCCATAGCTGGGAAGGAAGTTGGGTCTGGTAGATAGCCAACAGTCGACCAAACCGGTCCTTTCCTTGCTCCATCCAGTGGACCGGATTGCCGGGGGCCCAGGCCTCCACGCTTTCAATTTTCTGGTATTTCACCGGCTTTACGTTGGGAAAAGAATAAGCGCTGAGCACCGCCCCGGACAGTTTCATTCCCACCAACATGCCGACTCCCAACGTCACCAGTGCAATAAAGCCTTGGGCTTTCGCCCGAATGCTTTCGGGGGCCTTTTGGTCCACATAGATGTAAGAAGTCACAAAGAAGAAGTCGTAACAGACTCCATGAAGTAAAATGCCAAGGTAAATCAGACCGACCAAGGTGAGCATTCCGACCAATTGATCGGCATAGACTCCAGTGGTCGGCAAGGCAGGGTTTTTGGCAAAGGCAAAGAGAAGATAGCGTGTACCCCAGGCCGCCATTCCTAACAAGAGCATCCGCTTCACCCCCAATCGAGCAAAGAACCAAGGCATGACTAAAAGGAAGAAGATCTCGGACATCTGACCCATCGTCATTTTGGCCGGGAAGTTAGAAATCGATAAATCACTCAAAAACGAAGGCGTCATGCTAAAGTAAAAACTCAGCGGAATGCAGAACAGAAAAGCGCCGACGATAAAGACGGCAAAACTGAACTCCCGCATCATCCCAATCGCGTCCAATCCCAACACATCTTTGAGTGTGACCCGCTCATCGGACTTGGTCGGTGGTGTATGAGGCAAGGTCAAACAATACAATCCCATAAGGAAAGAGGTTGCGGCGGCGATATAGTATGGTTGCGGAGTAGTACTGGCTTTTTCACCCAGAAGGTTGACCGCAAATCCTGCGACAATCCAACTGATCGTTCCGAGAACGCGGATCGCGGGAAAATCGCGCCCGGCATTGGGGACGTGGTAGAATGTCAAGGAATTGGTTAGGGCCAAGGTCGGCATATAGCAAAGGGTGTGAGCCAACAGAAAGAGATAGAAGGGGGTAAACGTCTTGGAAACCGCTACCCCGATCAAAAAAGCCCCACCTAATAAATGGAGAACAGCCAGCACCCACTGGGTGGGGAAGAACCGGTCGGCGATCATTCCGACAAAGAGCGGGCTAATGATGGCGGCGATTGCGGTGGTGCTGTAGATCCACCCGATTTGTCCTCCTGTAAAATTGAGGATGTTTTTTGTGTAAGGACTCGTTGTGATATACCAAGAGCCCCAGATAAAGTACTCCAGGAACATCATGATCGATAAACGAATCCGTAGCGACGTACTCATGGCTCACACCCTCCCTGTTTCCGTAGCGTGATGCGACTTTTTGCTTTTCGGCTTTAGTCTTCCTGCTCCGCTGGTACGTTTCTGCCCTTTATGCCCTAATACAATAGCGTTTGAGCTTAAAAACCCTTCTTCTTTCTCGCAAGAAAAACCTGGTATTATTTCGTAGTCGGTCTTTTTTCTCCCTTAAAGGAAACACAAAAAGAAGCCTGACCCTGTGTGGAGGATCAGGCTTCCCCTATCGGGAGGTGTATGGGAGTCGCGGATTAAAGATGCCAGCCGGCTCGATAGTGCGGATCCAAATAGGTATTTGCCTCTGGTAGGTTGGTAAAACGGCCGGCCTTTTCATCCCACCGAAGTGTCACCCCAGGGAATCGAATCGCGACGAGACCGATCAATGCCGCCTCCGTCAACGGCCCGCCATACGTCGCAAAATCAGATCCTGCACGCCGTCCAGTCCGAATCGCCTCCAACCAATCCCAAGCATGGTTTTTGACCCGCGGGATCCGCTGCGGCGGCGCGTTCTTGCCGGAGTACTGATCCATCAATTCGTCCGGTACGATGAAACATCCGCCGGCCCCATGTGAACCGTGAATGATAAAACCTTTTGTACCTACTAGGATCCCACCGGTTTTGGGGATCTTCACATCGTTGGGAATCCCTGGCAGATGAGGGATTGGAATCTTTCCATCGTACCAAGTGACGCGCATCCGTCCCCCTTGCTTGGTCGCAAACTCGTAAGTAATCTTCGAGCCAGGCGGGGAGGTTAACCCATGCTTTTTCGGATCATACCCCACAACCTCAGCCCGGACAGTGATCGGTTCTGTTAACCCCAATGCCCAGTACGCCGGATCCACCACATGACAGAACCAATCGCCGATTCGCCCGGTCCCAAACGGCAACCAGCCCCGCCAGTTGAACGGATGGTAGAAAGGCGTGTAAGGACGATATTGAACTGGCCCGATCCACAAATCCCAATTCAGGTGTTCAGGAACATCGTAATGCTTGTTAATTTTGTCTAAATTCCGAATCTGACTGTATAATCCGGGAAAGGCCGCTGAACCGACGTGAACCTCTTTCACCGTACCGATGGCTCCTGCCCAAACCCATTCACAAAGGCGCCGAATATCCCGGTAGGAATGGCCCTGATTCCCAAGCTGGGTAACCACCTTGGTCCGTCGAGCCACTTCCATGACCCGCCGCACCTCGTTAATCGTCCGCGTCAGGGGTTTCTCACAGTAGACGTGTTTCCCCCGCTCCATGGCTTCGATCGTGATGACGGCATGACTATGATCTGGAGTCCCAACCACTACCCCATCAAATTCCCGATCCAATCGATCGAACATCACCCGGTAATCCTCGAAGGTCTTGGCTTTCGGGAAGGCTTTATAGATCTTCGCCCCTCGCTTTTGATCGACCTCGCAAAGCCCCACCACTTCGGCCCCTTCCCTTGCAACCGCTCGAATATCTGAACCTCCTCGCCCACCTACACCAACTCCTACAACCCGCACCCGATTCGACGGCGCCGCCGTGGCCTTGGGTCCAAACCACGATGCCGGCAAGACCGTAAATCCCACAAGCGCACATCCTGACCGCCGCAGAAAAGATCGACGAGTAAGTCGTCCTGTCTTCATACCTCTCTTTTCTCCTTTCGCTTTCCTTCAAAAACTTTGAGACGGCTTTTTGTCTGATTCCATTCAATCCATTAAATTAAAGTTTGCCCGAAAATTGGGAGAGACGTCGGCAAGGTCTTTTGTTCTCTTCCACGCTGTGAGGACCGTAGCCACAAGACGCTCGTTTCCCAGCCTCGTTTCCGACGTCTGCGTAAGTTAACCGCTGTAAGACGACGGATTTTCCCATCCCACCATCGCGTCTTTCCTGGCCCTTTTAGCCGATTTTTTCGAATGATCTCCACCGTTCGAGTTCCCTGCGATGGTGCCTTGATTCCAACCCCTCGCTTCCCTAAGGTTGCTTGCGATGAGAAAGTCAGGTGTCAGTTGGATCGGATTGCTCTTTGTAGCGACTTTGGGCGTGGGCGGAACCCCAAAGCCGATCGTTTCCCCTTCCGTCGACCATACTCCTGTCACTCGTCAAGATTTCCTCTCCTTATACCGCGAAATGGATGCTCGCTATAAAGAGCTCCATAACATGCTAGAGGACGCCCTGGCTGCCCAAGCCCGGCTCACGCGCCAAGTTCAAAATCTGGAGCAACGTTTAACCCGACTGGAAGCCCGAGTCGATTCTCTGATGACACTTACCAATCGGTCTTTTCTCCACCCCGAGGACCTCAAACCCCTTCTAAAAGCAATCGAAGAACTGAAACGTCAACGCACCGAAGACCTTAAATTCATTAAACAACGGCTCCAAACCCTTGCTAAAGTTCTCCAACAATCCACAGCCGCCCCCAAGCCTCCACATCCCAAATCTTCCCCGAAACCTCGCTACACCAGGGGCTACGAGTACGTTGTCCAACCGGGGGATACCCTCAGCGCCATTATCCAGGCCTATCGGAAGGAAGGGGTCAAAGTCACCCTCAAGATGGTCCTGGAGGCCAATCCGGGTTTGAACCCGGAACTTATCCATCCTGGTCAAAAAATTTTCATTCCGGATCCCCGGTTGAACAGATAGGGATCATTCGACAATCTTACCCTTCATGGAATCCTTACCTAGAAAAAACGAGCGAAAAGAAGGGATAGGCATAGTCAGGTGGTCTATCCCCAAACTATCGTTGAGACATCTCTTTTCTCTTTTCGGTGTACTGGGACTTCCTGCCTCCCAAAGGATACGTCTGATGCCAAACGTTTCGTTAGGCAGCCCTGGACTCTGAAACCTATAGATCCGTATGACAGCTTCATCCAAACCACAATCTAACAGTTCTCCGTCTCACTCCGAACCCCGTCTCTTACTCCTGATCCCGGCCTTCAATGAAGAGGACCGGATCGGACCGGTGTTGACCTCGTATGCTCAATACCTGCGGAAGCATTACCGTGGCCAGTGGAAAATCCTGGTAGTCCTCAACGGTTGTGTCGATCGAACGGCTGAAGTCGTAGAAGAAGCGAAGAAGCGATTTTCCGAAATCGACTATCTGGACATCAAAGAACGGATCGGGAAAGGCGGGGCGCTGATCGAGGGCCTGAAACATCGGAAAGGTTATGATCTGGTCGGTTATGTGGATGCGGATGGGGCAACCCCACCCCATGCTTTTCTTGACTTGGTTCGACGGTTGGATGGT
>CAZBKV010000135.1:0-6957 GCA_964492575.1 uncultured Verrucomicrobiota bacterium
GGTCCGTGTCCTGGGCGAAATCAGTAACCTCCGCTGCCAAAACAGCGGCCACTGGTATTTCAGCCTCAAAGATGCCGGGGCCCAAATCGCATGCGTGCTGTTTCGCGGCGATGCCTTCGGACAGGAGGATCTCCTCCGGATGTTAAAGGACGGAACCGAGGTGATCGTCGAAGGCGAACTTACCGTCTATGAACCTCGCGGTCAATACCAAATCATCGTCCGCAAACTCGAACCTCGAGGCATCGGCGCCTTACAGATTGCCTTTGAACGACTGAAAGCTCGACTCCATGCCGAAGGCCTTTTTGCCGCCGAACGCAAGCGCCCTCTCCCGGTTCCCCTGCTTCGAATCGGTCTGGTCACCTCTCCAACCGGGGCAGCGATTCGAGACTTTTTACAAATCACCGGGCGCCGTTTTCCGCTCCTCCGCATCGTCTTGGCCCCCTGTCGGGTCCAGGGCGAAATGGCCGCATTGGAAATCGCTCGAGCGATTCGGAACTTAAATCGCTGGTCCGCTATGCAGCCCCACTCCCAGCAACTCCAAGCCATCGTCGTCACCCGAGGCGGGGGAAGCCTCGAAGACCTGTGGGCGTTCAACGAAGAAATCGTAGCCCGTGCGATTTTTGAATCCGACCTGCCGGTCGTCTCTGCTGTAGGACACGAAATCGACTTTACCATCAGCGACTTCGTGGCCGACCTGCGTGCCCCTACCCCCAGCGCCGCCGCAGAACTGGTCACCGAATGGGGATGGACGGTTCGCCGGTTTCTGGAAGAGCTCCCGAACCTCCTGAACGGCCGCTTTGCAACCGCTCTGCAACACAAACGCCGAACCGTGGCCGAACTGTCGCGGCGATTGGACAGGGCTCAACCCAAACGACTCCTGGAACTCCGCATGCAACGAATCGACGAACTTACAAGTCGCCTCCACCGAGCCTTGCGAACCTACCTCCAGCAGCAAATCCTCCAACTCCAGCACCTCCACAATCGCTTGAGCCGCATCGCCCCAGCCCAGCGGATCCAAAACCTGTCCAGAGAACTGGACCACCGCAGCCGCCTTCTCCACCACCACCTTCAACGACAAATCGACCAGATCCATGCCCGTCTTCAAAGCGCGCAAGACCGACTCCGATTGCTCTCCCCTCAACATACGTTAGAACGCGGCTTTTCCATCACAGTCGATGTGGAAAAAGGCCGAATCTTACGTTCCCCCCAAGAAGTCCAACCCGGCGCCACTTTGCTGACCTACCTGGCCTACGGAGGAATCCTAAGCCGCGTTTCCGAACTCAAGCCCCACGCCTCTCCCTTCCCCAAAGAAGAAACCCTCGATGAAAATTCCAATCCCTCCCCATAAATCCTTCTCCAAAAAGCCCCTTCCTTCCCTTTCCCTAAATCGACATAAGGGAAAAATCTGCCCCTTCCCTACCCCAGAGCTTGTCCGAAAAAGGACATCCATCCATTTTTCTTATCTCGGCGCGTTGGGGACAACGCGCCCTACCTTTCAGTTCCTTTTCGAATGCCCATGAGCAGGTAGCAAGATACAAGGGCGGTTTGTCCTCAAACCGCCATCAACACATTCATGTTTCATCTTTACGGCGCGTTGAGAACAGCGCACCCTACCGCAACATGGCTTTCGGATGCGAAGGAAAGGTAGGGCCGGTTTGTCCTCAAACCGCCGCAGTTCATTTTCCCCTTTTCCCCGGCGCGCTGAGGACAGCGCGCCCTACCTTGCAATTCCCTTTCGAACGCGCAGGGCCAGGTAGGGCCGGTTTGTCCTCAAGCCGCCGCAAAAAAATCTTCTCCTCATATCCTCCCATCCGCTGCGATCCTGCCTTTCATCCAATGTTTTCTCTCCTCAAAAGCCTTCCCTTCCAACGACCCAGCCGATTTTTCGGATGAGCTCTATCCTTCCGAGAGAAGCACCGAAAAAATAACTCTCTCCTTATGTCTCGATCGCTGGTATGGCTCTGCTCATCTCAGAGCATGAAAGAAAATCGGAAAGCCCCCTGCTCTCTTCCTAATTTTCGGACAAGTTCTAGAAAAGCGGAAGCAAAAGCAGTCGGCTTTCTTAAAGAGAGGGACTCTGGCTGCGTAGTCTTTTTGAGCCATACCTGAGGTTCAGGCTCAAGGTGATCTTTTCTCCGGTTTCCGGGCTACGGCCAGGAGGGTTTCGAAATGAGGGGGTTGTTCCTCTCGCGCGACCCGTTGGATTTCAATCTCTATAAAACCGGCTTGGATAAGCCATTGATGTAATTCTCCTTCCGTAAACCCCAGCCACAAATCTCCATACAACTCCTGAGCCTGGACAAACGAATGTCGCAAAAGATCCAAAATCACCACCTGCCCTCCCGGTTTTAGAATCCGAAAGGCATTTTGAAGGGCCCGAGCCGGATGGACCGCATGATGCAAGGCCTGGCTTAAAAGGACGACATCCACTTCCTCCGGTGCGATCGGCGGATCTTCTAAATCCCCAAGACGAAATTCGAGATTGGAGATCCGGTTCCGTTTGGCTTTGCGTCGACCATAGGCCACCATCCGCGGGGAATTGTCTACAGCGATGACCTTTCGACAACGCAAGGCCAGCATTTCGCTGATCAACCCCTCTCCCGCTCCTAAATCCGCCACCACCAACGGTGGGAGCATCCGCAACAACGCCTGGGCCAGGGCTTGCCAGGAACGCCCAGGCCCATACGTCCGCCCAAACCGTCCTGCAACCCGCTGGAAATACGCCTGCGTCGGATCCTTCCGCATCGCAAGCACACGCCGGAGGTTTTCCCGATCTACCTCATACTCCGGAAGCTCCTTCCCGGCCCGCAACGCATACGCCCGCAGAGGGGCCAGCTCGTCCTCCAGCGGCACAGCTTTGTAAAAACGCTGTTTGCCCTCCTGGCGATGCCGAATCAGGCCGCTTTCCTCCAGTACACGCAAATGGGTCGAGATCCGAGACTGGCCCAGACGGGTGATCTGCCGGATCTCATGAACCGAAAGCTCTTCGCCATCTAACAAGCAGTACAGCCGCAGACGCGTCGGATCTGCGAGCACTTTCAACGGTTTGATCCAATCCGTCATCGACCTCGGCTTTTATCCCAACCAGGCTGTCCGTTGACGCGAACGGTCTCCACCTCCATGAGGTCCTGGTAAGTATTCGACCGAAGGCATCTGCCGCACCGGTTGCCGATAATAACTCATCAAAATCAGGACTTCCTCCGGCATCTCCGTCGTCACCGGTAACCCCATTGCCTTCGCATCTTCGTAAGAGATCGGATGATCATGCGTCCAATGCCCTTCTGCCAACAGGCTGGCGATCTCCTCTGCTTTCTCTTTCGGGAATTTATCACTCAGCAGTTCGACCACCACCTTCTTCACCTGTTGGATCGCCATACGCGCTTGATCGGCCAAAATCAAGGTTCGGTCTTCGAGTTTTTCCACCGGTTTCTGGGCCACGGCGCGAACAATTGAAGCCGCCGCTCCATATTGCCCCATCTGAGGATCCACCGGCCCCAGCACCGCATCTTCCGCCATCACAATCTCATCGGCCGCCAGGGCGATCAACGTCCCTCCGGACATCGCATAGTGCGGCACAAACACCGTCACCTTCCCTTTATGTCGTTTAAGGGCGCGGGCAATCTGAACCGCTGCTAAGACCAATCCACCCGGTGTATGGATAATCAAATCGATCGGCATCTCCGGATCGGTCATCCGGACCACTCGAATCAGTTCCTCTGCATCGTTAATATCGATGTACCGCACCAGAGGGAATCCCAGAAGATTCATCGATTCCTGCCGATGGACTAGTAAAACCACCCGGGATTTCCGTTTTCGTTCTAGCAATGCAATCAGCCGTTGCCGCTGGGCTTCCAACAGCCGACGCGTAATCACCGGCTGCAACATCGCCAAAATAAAGAATAACCAGATCAATCCACTGTAATCCATAGTCCCCCCTTTTTCTATAGATCCATCCAGCTTAGACCTCTCGACAATGCCAACAATAATTTCTTGGATAATTCCACCGAAACCGATGTCGTATAAAAAATTTACACAAAACCAAACCGGCAGCGAAGCCCCCGATATGGGCCCACCAGGCCACCCCGCCTCCAGTCGGATGAAAGATCAAGGTCACTGAACCGGAAATCCATTGCAGCAAGAACCAATACAGCAAATACAACTGTGCCGGAATCGCAAAGAACCAGGGGAAGAAAAAGATGGGAACAAACATCAAAATCCATGACCTCGGAAACATCAGGAAATATGCCCCCATAATCCCGGAAATTGCTCCCGAAGCCCCAACCATCGGCACGGTTGCATTCGGATGAATCCAAAACTGCGTTAAAGCCGCCGCCAACCCACAAACTAGATAAAAAATCAAAAAATTCAACTTCCCCATCCGATCCTCCACATTATCCCCAAAGATCCACAGCGTCCACATATTCCCAATCAGATGCATCCATCCTCCATGGAGAAACATATGGGAAATCCATGGAACCAATGCGACAAAAAGCCCTGCGTGCCACCGACCCATCTCCGTATAATGAGCAGGGACAAGTCCAAAAAGTTTGATGACCCGATCCAATTGGTGGGGAGAAAGAGAAGTTTCAAAGTAAAAAACCAATACATTGATCGCAATAATAGTATAGGTTATGATCGGCGTACTACGACTTGGTTGTGTGTCTTTGAGCGGAAACATATGCTTCTACTCCTTCCTCCATCCCTACTTTTTCTCCCTCTGGCAAACCTTCGGGCGCATCCGAAGATCGTCCCAGGATCAAGGCAATCCAACCAAGAGTAGGATCATTTTGCAAGGCGATTTTCAATGCCATGGTCAACGGAACCGAAAGCAACATTCCGGCAGCTCCCAAGACCCATCCCCAGAAGAAGATCGACACGATGACCACCAATGGCGAAAGTCCGAGCCGCCGTCCCATCAGCCGCGGTTCCAGGAAGTTGCTAATCGCAATATTAATTACAGTATATCCAATCGCGCACAAAGCCATTCGAGCCATCCCATACTTCGTTAGGGCAATCAGCAACGCTGGCAAAGCCGCCACAATGGAACCAATCGTTGGAATATAATTCAAAAGAAATGCTAACAAACCTAATAATAAAACTTGATCTAGCCCCAACAGCCAACACCATAAACCAATCCCTACCCCCGTCAGCACACTCATCGCAGTTTTAATCCCCATATACCGCCGCACATTATGAACAGCCTGGCTTAATTGCCGCCATCGTTCCGGTGTAAAATAAGGGAGTTGCCGTAATTTCTGAGGCAAAATCGAAACTTCCAATAACATAAATATAACGATCAACAAAACAATAAATCCTTGCCCAATCAACCCGCTCAAACCCGCAGCCATACTACCGGCATAACGAAGTAAAAAACGAGGATCTAACCCCTCTTCCACCCCCAGTTTTTTGGTGTCGATTCCCTTCTGCTCCAGCCATTGAACGAATTGATCTCGTTGTTTGACCAACGTCTGCTGATAATCCGGAAGATGCCGGGTAAATTGCTGAATCGAAGCCCCGATCAAATTGGCTCCACCGAAACCGATCGCGCTCAGAGCCAAAAGAAGAACCGCCAAAGAAGTAAAATTGGAAATCCCGCGCCTCCGCATCGCCAGATAAACCGGCGTGATAATAATCGTAATAAACACCGCAAGAAGAAAAGGGATCACGATCGAGGCGGCGGCGCGGATTCCCGCCACAATCACTACAAACGCTGCAAGCGCATACAGTATCCGTTCGATCCCACGCATCAATCCTTAATGCCCTCTCTTCTATCCATACTCAAAATGCCTCGATTTGAAAAGAAAAAGAACGGCAGGTCCTGCGGACACACGGAAACCGTTTCTCCTTTCCTCTTTCCCACAACCGCAGCACCTGCCGCGTGCCGACCCTCCACCCGGAGGCGGCAAATCCTTATTCTTTGTGTTTCAACCTTTTTTGCTCTCCATGCTTTCCAACGCTCCGCTTGCTTTTCTCCCCTTCTCTGGAAAGCCCCTCTATTTTAAGAAAACCTTTTCCTGGAGCAAGCTTTTTTGCCTTCGTTTTTGATCCTCCCTCACCTTTCATTCTTCATTTCGCCCGAAAACGGTAAATAATCGTATTCCGATAGACCTGTCCTGGCCGAAGCACAACCGATGGGAAATTCGGCTTGTTAGGAGAATCGGGATAGTGCTGAGGTTCCATACAAAATCCACTCCGTTGAATGTATCGTCGTCCCCCCTTCCCAATAATGGTTCCATCCAGGAAATTCCCTGTATAGAACTGTAATCCTGGCTCGGTCGATAAGACCTCCATAATTCGTCCTGTTTTGGGCTCATACACCCTTGCCATCAATCCCAAGGTTCCCAGCGGCTTGCGAATCACCCAATTCTGATCGTAGCCACGGCCATATTTCAGCTGGATGTCATCCTCGTGAATTCGGGCTCCAATAGGAGTGGGTTTTCGGAAATCAAAGGGAGTCCCTTCCACCGGCCGGATCTCGCCGGTCGGGATCAACATCGCATCCACCGGGGTAAAGGCATCGGACACGATCATCACTTGGTGATCCAAAATGGTTCCTTCACAAGCCAGGTTAAAGTAAGAGTGATGGCTCAGATTGACGATTGTGGGCTTGTCGGTGACCGCCGTGAAGTCCAACCGCAATTCATTCTCATCCGTTAAAGTATAGACCGCTGTCACCTGCAAGTTCCCCGGATACCCTTCTTCACCGTCCCGACTGAGGTATTTGAGCTCTAATGCCGGACCGTCTGGACTCATAAACGGTCGGGCCTTCCAGAGTCGTTTATCAAATCCTTTGATCCCGCCATGCAGATGGTTTGGACCGTCATTGGTGGCCAACTGATACACCTTTCCGTCCAAGACAAATCGACCTTTGGCAATGCGATTTGCGTAGCGTCCAACAATCGCTCCAAAATAAGGATTATTCGTCAAATACCCTTCCAAATGGTCATATCCTAGGAC
>CAZBKV010000136.1:0-6948 GCA_964492575.1 uncultured Verrucomicrobiota bacterium
ATTGAATCCTATGATCGGCCTCTTTTTCTAAACAGAAAAATTTTCTGGAAAGCCTTTGAATCAAAACTTTCTTTGTCTCTGCTTTAGTTATAAAAACATGGATGTTTTTATAAAACTTGATCCTATAGGCTCATTGTCGACTATGAACGCGGACGAATCAGATCAAAAAATAGACGCACATAAAGCTGCTCATAGCCGAAAGCGACACCCCATGAAATCAGCCCTGTTCCGAAGAGACAAACCCAATCCCATGGCAGTGGTGCAAAGAGAGATCCTAATCCAGTCAACAAAATCCCAATTAACCCGCCTAGTAAAAGAAAATAGACAAGGAAACCCACAGGGCCTCCCTTTTGTGTATCGTTTGTCCCTCCCGAATGCCACCAAGTATGAAGAAAAGGCATAAGGAAGAAAGAAAAAATTACCATCTTCACGCCCACCAGAGCCATCCAGAGGGGCGAGACCTCCAACAACGGGGCCAAACTCGCCCCCGCGAGGGCAAAAACCGGTAAACAGGGTAACCCTCGAACCACCGCACTTTTCCCAGCCAGGATTACGATTTCCCGCGGTTTGACTGGATATAACGCACCGAAGAAGATTTGTAGGTCCTGGACATAGGCTGGAGAATAGTAACGGTCGAAGAACCCCCCATACGGCAGGGCGATCAGCCCGGCAAGCAGCAAAGTCCCTATCGCACACCAAACAACAAGACCCTGAGCCTTGGGAAGGAAGGAAAGTAGCCAACTGATTGCGATTCCCGCGATGAAAATCCAAATCGCTCTCCAAAACCGTGCGGTCCAAGCCGGTTGGTGAGAGGTGGCCATTTCGAGGATGGTTTGTTCCCTTGGGGTCAACCATCGAAGAACAAGCCGTTCCATCCATCCGGTTCCTTCCGGCCAAAGGATCGGCCGGGAAAGACTCTCCGCATCCAACTTTTCAGAAACAACGGGTTTTTTAATAGAATCGGCACAGCTTATCTCTTCTTTCATCATCTCTTCTTCGGCCGGGGTACGGTCCTCATAGGGAGGCGAAATGGATTGTAATAGATTTGGAATAAGTTCTTCCCAATTGTGTTGTTCCAAAAGCCTCGGCGTCCACCAAAACACATGGACGACGGCAAGCAGCGTAAGGATCCAATAAACCATAGCCCCTACAACCTGTTTCTGCACCAAGGCCAG
Source organism: uncultured Verrucomicrobiota bacterium (assembly GCA_964492575.1). GTDB lineage: Bacteria > Verrucomicrobiota > Verrucomicrobiia > Limisphaerales > CAZBKV01 > CAZBKV01. The sequence goes on from CAZBKV010000136.1 coordinate 1,176, forward strand.
GTAAAATCCAGGAATCCAGCCTCCGGGCGAAAGGAAAATTAGTAGTTTATGAAACCAAAGGAAATAATCCCATCTTCCAATAAAGATAGTAGCAAGAAAAAGTATAATAAATCCCGCCAGAAACTTCACGAGGATCTGAAGGGGGAAAAACAAAAAGAAAAAAGCCAAGCCATAGACTGCCAAGGCAAGCAATAAAGCAAGAATGGGAACCAGAAACCAATTCTGCGGATTCGTTCCGTAAATATTTACAAAAAGGGCCAAAATCACAAGAGCATGTAACATCGGTCCCCAAACCGCTCGCATCTCTTTTTGCCAGATGAATTGCGCGATCTGACGGTTGGAAAACGGAAAAGAAAGAAACGGAAGCATCTGCTCTGGGGATTCTAGACGCCTTGTAATCCGCCACCGAATCCAAAGGGCATAAAGAAAGAACCACAGGGCACTGGCCGCCAGCAAGGTAGCGGGTGGAAAACTCATTGAATGCAACTTATCGATGAAGCCAGCCAGCAGACCGAGAATCTGTAACCATACCACAAATAAGATAAGATAATCATACCATGGGCGCTTCGCTGGCGTCGGAAGGATTTTCTGATGAGATCGCCGGTTCTGATGGATCTTCTGCACGATCCGAGCTCGTAAGGCCTGCTCAAACTGAACGTCGTGCAATTTCATGGCTTTTGCTCACGCAGTTCGACCAGGATCTTGGCCAGTTGGTCTTCCGGGACGTTTTCTACAGGCTTGAGCTCTTCGATCGGAGCAAAGGCTTGTACCTCGCCATTATAGAGAAGACAAACCCGATCGGAAAGTTGAGCGGCAATTTCAAGAATCTGGGTGGAATACACAATCACACGCCCTCGCCGCGCAGCTTCTTTTGCCTCTTCTTGAAAAACTCGAATCCCGATTGGATCCATCCCAGAAGCAAACGGCTCATCCAGAAGCCAGACTTCCGGATCCACCGCCAATAAGGCCGTCAAAGCCGTCTTATAAATCTGCCCTCGAGATAACCGCCCTACCGGCATCTTAATCAACTGTAATAAATCAAACCGATGCAATAGGTCAGCCACTCGATCCACTATCCCCGGCCGCTGAGACACCTCATAAAGACGAAGGATGATGCTTAGGTTTCGAAGGAGCGTCTGATCCCAGAACAAAATAGGGAGATCCGGTACGAAAAAGAGGCGTTTTCGGATTGTCAGATCGTCCCGACGAAAGGGAATTCCATCATAAAAGATCTGACCCCGATTCGGAGCTACCAATCCGGCAAGGCAACGCAACAGCGTGGTTTTCCCAACCCCATTCGGTCCAACAATCGCTACAATTTCTCCTGGTGAGAACTGGAGGGTGATATTCTCCAACACCCACACTCTACCATAGCGCTTTCCCAATTCTTGGATTCGAACCTCCATTGCCTTGTCTACTTCTTCCTTTTGCTTACTTTAGGAATCACCCTCTGATCACCATGCCGAAAATCTCTTGCTACGGAAAGTCCAAAATTGGATGGAAAAAACTCTGCCACGGATTCTTTCATCCTGTCCGACCTATATAATCATAGAGAGGGAGGAGACAATCAAGAATGTTTAAAATAATAATCCATCAAAAAGAGGTAAAAAGGTTGAGAAGGTTATAGCTCATACGAAAAAATAGGAAAGGTCGGAGGAAGATTTCTCTCCCCGATTTCTTCCATGCTCTAAGGAGCGTAGCTATACCAGCGATCAAAGCCCAAAAAGATCAGATTCTTTTGTCCCTAGAGCTTGTCCGAAAACGGAAAAGCATCGGTCTATTTTTGCCTATGTTGGCGCATGGGGGACAAATAAAATGGGTTTTTCTTAGGGCGCGCTGGGGACATCGCGCCCTGCCGCAACATGGCTCTCGAATACCAATGAAAGGTAGGGCGGTTTGTCCTCAAACCGCCATCATGAAATTTCATTTTCCCTTTTACCCCCGGCGTGCTGAGGGCAGCGTACCCTGAAATTTCTACTTTCTGAAATTTTTCATTCGAGGGCAGTTATTTAACTGATGCCATTTCTTTTTCTCCCGATGTGCAAGGATAAAATGTTTGCACAGGGTAAAATCAGTTAAACGACCAAGTCCCCTACAGCGATGATGGGTTGGTAAGTTAGGCTTTTCAGGCGAGAAAACTATTGACGCGGAAGCTTGTTTTGTCTCTATTATGTCATTCTACATCATGCCGCTCTAAACTTAAGCTGGGCTGGTCCGGGTGGACCAGTTCCAATGTTAACAAGATAACAAAAAGAAAGAGGTAACAGAAAATGAAAAGGAAGTGGTTATTAGTTACAGTAGCCCTTGGTCTGGCAAGCCAACTTGCGTTAGGTCAGACGAGCAAGGGAAGAATCGCCTGGGTGAGCTATCACCCTGCGGATGATCAGCCTGATAACCAAGCTGTCAATGCCGGGGCGACGGAAGCGCCTGATGTAGGTTACACCCGATTACTCCGGGATAATGGTTACGAAGTCACACGGATCATTACCTCGGGTAGCCCCGATGTGGATTTGTTAAACACCTTCGATTTGGTGATCATTAGCCGTTCGGCATCCAGTGGTCATTACAGAAGCGGTGATCGTTCTGCCCTGTGGAATGGGCTTCAGGTTCCTGTAATGATTCTCAACGGATATACCCTTCGTTCGAGCCGATTAGGGTTCACCAGTGGAACCACAATGAGAGACACAACGATGCCAATCCGGCTTCGCGCCTTGAATCCTAACCATCCAATATTTGAAGGGATCTCGCTCGACGAGAACGGTGTGACCACAGAACCTTATGCGGGGATCGTCACCTGGAACGAAATCGTTCAACGGGGTGTGTCGTTTAACATGAACCCTATTGCCGACGATGGAGTCATCATTGCAGTCTGTGCTGAGCCGGATGATCCGACCTACGGTGGTTTTGCGATTGCAGAATGGCCAGCCGGTGCGCAAATGGCAAACGGCAATCAAGATATCCTCGGCGGTAGGCGGATGGTGTTTCTCACCGGAAGCCGAGAACAGGGAGTTACATCGCACATGGCTGGTATTTATGACCTTACCCCCCTTGGGGAGCAGTTGTTCTTGAACGCAGTGGAATATATGATCAACCCACCTCCAGTTGCCCTGATCGGTCTGGATGTCACGGGAGTCAGTGTAGTTCTCACAATTGCCACCTACAGCGACGTGAACCTTGATCTTTCGACCCTTCAGATGCAGATCGACGGCCAGGTCGTTCAGCCTGAGATGTCGAATCCCTATCCAACCTGGACGCGACTGTCCTACTTCCTTCCCAAAGGCCAGATGTTCGAACCGGGCTCTGTACACACCCTTGCCGGATCAATTAAGGACACCGAAGGGAATACGTATGAGCTTACAACTCAATTCCAGGTGCCTGAATTCCCTGTCCTTCCAGAGGAATGGGCATTGGGATCGGCCACCGATGAGGGTATGAACGTTAATATTTACATGACTCCAGTTGGTCGTGGGGGTAATTCGATCATGCTTGCTGAGTGGCAATTGGCTCGAGGTATGATCGATCCTGCAACCGGTCAGCCGTATGAAAACCTTATCATTCCGGATACCTACGAGGTGGATTACGTGAATTGGGTGCAGATGCGCGATACGGCCGCCTTCCCGCTCGACATCGACGATACACCAGAAGATGGACCGGATCACTTTAACTCGGCACTCCCGGCAGATGGTCCAATTGAGAATGACTGGATCCCCGGCACTGTAGGATTTGCGGAAGCTGATGTGAATAACGTCGTCGCTGAGGTGACTTGCTTCCTGTATCTGGAGCCGGGTTATTACCGGATGGGTGTGAACAGCGACGATGGATTCCTTGTCACCGTAGCTCCCGGTCAGCCGGATATTGACGGGCTTCGGCTCGGACTGTTTGATAGTGGCCGTTCGGCTTCGGATACACTGTTTGATTTCGGGGTGACCAAAGCTGGGTATTATCCATTCCGCTTGCTTTGGTTTGAAGGCAGTGGGGGTGCCAGTTGCGAATGGTTCACTGTGGACCTCCAAACAGGTCAGTACTTGTTGATCAACGGGCCTCAGCCTGGAGCGATTAAGGCTTACCGAACCGCTGCCGAGAACCGGGCCCATGTGCGCAGGATGCTCCCACCGAGCGGGTTCCCGGGCGTTATGGCCGGGGATGAAATTCTGTGGGAAATCGAAGATGGTGGAACCACCGTTTCTCCGTCTGACGTCAAGGTCCTGCTCAACGGCGAGGAACAAACAACAGGTGTCAATGTCAGCAAGAGCGGTTCGGTTACGACTGTACGCTTCACATTACCTGAAGACGTCGTAGCCCCGAACACCACTGCCGATGTAAACGTGGAGCTCCAGTTTACTGAAAGCAATGGGGAGACCCGCTCTTATCCGGCTCAGTTCACAATTATCGGATGGGTGAGACCGTGGCTAACCCCTACCGAGGAACCTGAATTTGCAATCGGAATCAACTTCGGGGCAGATGAGCCGAACGGGCAAAACTTAGGCGGCTTGGCCGATACGGACGTGGCCGGGGTTATGCCACAAAGCCACTGGAACAACACCACTGGAAACACCGGCACGTTGGCGAACTTGGTTGCCAGCGCCGCAGGCACAGCTGTAACGACCTCGGCCTCCGTAGAATGGACCTGTAACAACACCTGGTCATCAACAGGTCGTGGGGAGGAAAACAACGGGTTCCCTGAGGGGCCTGATCGTACGCTCATGATTGGTTATCTTGACACACCCACAGACGGTGAGACCAGGGTGACAATCCGCAACATTCCTGCTGAGCTGACCAGCTCTGGGTACGACCTCTACATCTACGCCCTGGGAGGTGTGTCAGGTCGTGGTGGGGCTTATCGGGTTGAGGACCTGGACGGGAACATCCTCGTTCCGACCACCACGGTGGTTGACCAAGCGGGTAATGAGGTCCAAGCCCTGCCGTTTATCTGCAGCAGTGGAAACTATGGTTACTTCGAATGTCCAGGGCTTGAAGACTTCAGCGTGGCAGGAAATTACATTGTCTTCCACGGCCTGACGGCGTCGGACATTGTGGTGGTTGCCACCACACAGGGTGAGTGGCCTGCCCTGGACCGAGCCCCGATTAATGCCGTCCAGTTGGTAAAGAGCACGGTGCCTACACCACCAAGCTTCAGCAGCATCGCTCTGACTGAAGATGGCAAGGTCGTCATCACATGGGAAGGCACGGCGACCTTGCAACAGGCGGACGAGGTGACCGGACCGTGGGAGGATGTGCCGGATGCAACCAGTCCGTACACAGTCACTCCGACTGGGAAAAAGAAATTCTTCCGGTTGAAACGGTAAACGCCCGGTTGCTCCTCTTGAGAAGCAAGCCTTTTAGGTAAAAAAGCACAACATAAAAAATCGAGGGCTGGGAGATCCTCCCAGCTCTTCTTTTTTGCCAAAAAACGAATAGAGAACCAGTCAGCAGTCGTTTTCAGTATCGGGCGTCGTACCAAATCCAACATTCGATTGGATCGGTACGAACACGTTCCAGGAATAGGAAGCACCGGAGGGCAAAGTAGAGGCGATTCCGAATGCTATAGAGATACGCCTTTCAAGGCTGGGGTCTCGAGCCGGGCTCGAGCGATCCGACGTTTCGGTTCAAAGACCGCATAGGCTCCGTATTGGTAGGCTACTTCGGGCGTTTGGTTCGTTGAGACATTGCCGTAATCGATGACTTCTACCTGGATCGTACGTGGAACTTTGGGGATAGCATTGTGGATCCTGTCCAGAGCGGCCGGGAGAAATTTCTCTTTGTTGAAAACCGG
>CAZBKV010000137.1:0-5271 GCA_964492575.1 uncultured Verrucomicrobiota bacterium
ATATTGTCGACACATACCATGTGTCGACAATATAGCCTGGATCGACGGGGTGTGCCTCGAAAGTGACCGACTCGCCGGCTGCTTTTTTCAAGGTGATGTTTGGAGAGATCTTGCCGTGAGGGCCGCTGATGGGAGTGATGGTATAGAGGGTCCCTTGCCAAAGGGCCTTGTAGAGTTCCTGATACCACTGAGGGACTAAATTCGCTCCGCCATTGACCCCTCCATTGGCCCCCTGACGGATCGCTTCGGCGGTCATGGAATCCGGTCCCATCCATACTCCCCAATCCCGGCGTTGCTTTTTGAGGTCTAATAATTGAAGAAAATATTTCCAATTCCCGGAGCTATCTTTGATACCAAGAATCTTTTCTTCTTGGACAGCTCGACGGACTATCGAAATAGGCCACTGAAGGTCTACACGACCGGCCATACTGTAGAGAACGATTGATATTGGACTTTTGCGAATGAAAATTTTTATATAATTCCACAATTCCTTTTCTCCTCCCAAGAAAAAGGGTGGAGGAGGTAGTACAACAGCATCGACTCCCTGATCTGAGGCTTCATAAGTTAAATCCAGGGAATTTTGTATCGAACAATTTCCTACCCCCACCCACAAAGGGATGTGTTTGGGAACTTTGGCCCTTGCTTGCCGAATCAAGGACCGCCGGGTCTCCATCGGCAAAAGAAATCCTTCTCCGGTCGTGCCCAATAAGAAAACTCCATGGACCCCACCGGCTACAACATGTTGAATTAACTTTTCTAATGCTTCCAGATCGATTTGATCTTTCCGATCCAATGGGGTCAATAAAGGGACAATCAAACCATGTAGTGCCACAGAAACCTCCTTTTCTGTAGTCTCTCCCATCAATGGAGCGGGATAAAGGGAACCCGTTCTTTCCACCATTCAAAGTCCTGGCGTCCCGCTGCATCAAAAGGAATTTGGCGCCATTGATATTGGACCGGTCGAATCGTAGTTTGACTTTGCCAACGATGGATCTCAGAATGCCCATCGGCAAAAGAAAACTGACAAGCCCCGTTGTGGTAACACCCAGGAATATCTCCCCACCAACGAGCATTGGGGCTATTAATAAAATAACCGTCGTTGATGGAGTCTGCATGTTCGTCAATCGTCACCCAGGTCTTTGCCGGTTCAGGGACATCTGTAATTTTCATAAATTGCCGATAGCCCCGAACCAGGGCATTCTCTCCGTGAATGGTAGGATCGTTAGGATTATATGCATCAAATCGACCGAAAAAGGCGTTCATCGAATAACTCCGCAATCGTTTTTTCCATCCTTTTGCCCTTTGTTGTGGGCTCAGATAATGGTCAGCCGGACACTTATAAATCCCAAGGGCATTCGCAGTGTAATTAGCCAGCACTCCATTATAAACCCATGCTTCGTTGGTATTACTTCGATCGGCCGTGCTCCCGCTGGCTCCCCAAGTCATGACGTTATTGACCCAATTGCGAAAGGTCCCTCGCTCGATTTCCCGAAGGGTCTCTTGAACACCGAAATTATTTGCAACCCGATCATTATAATCTGAGGCATACAACTGCCAGGCCATCATCAATTGGCGCCCATTGTTCATACATCCAATAGCCTGGGCTTTGCCTTTTGCCTTGGAAAGGGCCGGAAGAAGCATGCCGGCTAAAATAGCGATAATCGCAATGACAACCAATAGTTCAATCAGCGTAAACGCCTGTTCCTCACTTTTCCTCTCCCTTCCCTTGAACGAGCTCCTCTGGTTGACATATCGCACTTTTTTCATATTCTCTTGGGGTTAACTTTATTAACAATTTAGGTCTGACTTCCCTTCCTCTTTCTCCGAGCAAGGGAAAAGTGTTTTGCCTTACTCCTGTTCAGTAAGAATTTCCCGCTCCGGAGGTTGCCAAGGGACAGCTCCTCCACGCTGAATTTGGCGCATCATTTTGGCCAGAAGCTGGCGATAGACTTTGGGATAGCGATGAATCACGTTTTGCTGTTCTTGGGGATCTTGACTTAAGTTGTACAGCTCCAATGGTTTCCAGGGACTATTCTGCAAAAGCTTCCATGGCCCTTCGGTCACAGCCTGGATTGTTTGCCCTCCAAAAGCCGTCCCCCCTTCCCGGCGGATGAAGAACATCGTCCTGGCCCGAAGCTTTTGGATAGCGTTCTTGGCGATTGGGTCGCTTAATTGGTTTTCATTTTGTTTGGATAACGGAACGCTGCTTAAAAGCACAGGCATCAGATCGATCCCATCGATACGATGGTGAATCCGGACCCCTGCTCCGCTACAAACCGTAGGGAAAAGATCCATGGTCATTGCCGGGGCATCGCAGACTGTCTTTGGCAGAATCCGTCCTGGCCATCGCGCCAAAAAGGGAACCCGAAGACCGCCTTCGTACATCGTCCCTTTCCCAGCCCGCCATGGACCGTTATGAGCTCCTACGGAAATCTGGCCGCCATTGTCGGAAGTAAACAAAACCAATGTATGTTCGGTCATTCCCAGTTCATCGAGGGTTTGCAACACCCGCCCAATGCCCGCGTCCAGATGTTCAATCAGGGCGACAAGCCGAGCTCGTCGTTCCGAAAGGTGGGGAAATTGCTGATGGACTCGATCCAACCATTCTGGAGGCGGTTGAATCGGCACATGAGGAGCATTATAGGCCAGGTAGAGGAAAAAGGGGCGATCCTCTCGAGCACGGGCTCGGAGGAAGTCACAGGCCCATTGAGTAAACAGGTCCGTTGCATGCCCTTTTGGATCAATTACCTCTCGATTCCGGCGCATGTAGTTAATGCCGTGGCGGCGATGGGTATAATAATCGTCCATCATGTCCCCGAGAAATCCGTGAAAGAAATCAAATCCGCGGTCCAAGGGAGTATTCGGGGATTCCAGTCCTAAATGCCATTTGCCGATGATTCCACAAAAATAGCCGGCTTGGTGGAGGACCTGGGGAAGCAAAACAGCCTTAGGAGAAAGCCAGCCCCAAGAGTTTTCCGGGTGGGTACGAATGACCCCCGGTACGCCTACACATTCCGGATACCGACCTGTGAGGATCGCAGCACGAGTAGGAGAACAAACGCAGCTATTCGCATAAAATCGAGTCCACCGCATCCCTTCGGCTGCAAGCCGATCAATATGCGGTGTCTTCAAATCCTTCGCCCCATAGCAACTTAGATCCCCCCATCCTAAGTCATCTGTAACGATCAAGAGGATATTGGGACGTCGGGCTCCCGCATGAGTCAGGGGCAGAAAGGAAACACATGCGGCAATCACACACCCTACAACGCGAATCCATAACCGACTCTGCCAGGAATTTTGTTTCATACTTTGATCTTCCCAAGCCGTTCGATGAAACGTCAAGCAAAGACCGATTGGGAAGATTTGCTTTTTTGATAGGGGAATCATTGCCGTTGGATTCGGTCCTTTTTGCTGGGCATATTCCCCTTTTCTTTGTTATATCTCCATTCAATGAAACCGAACGGTAGGAGACCCGTTAAAATGAAGAGGTTTTCCGTCCAGTTTTCCAACGGAAGGTTGTGGAGGAAAGGCTTACTTTCCTCGGCTCTCTTTGGGCTCTTCTTGTCTTGGGCATTTGGGGCATGGGGGCAAACGAAGGATCTTGACGTACGGGTGATTCCCCGCCCACCCACGACGACGACAAACCATTTCTATATCGCTAACCGTCCCCCTCTGGAACCTACCCCACTGATTCGGCTTCCCCTATGCACCGTCAAACCGGCCGGCTGGCTGAGGAAGATCCTGGAACTGCAGGCGGACGGATTTCACGGCCACTTGCTGGAGTTGAGCCGGTTTTTGAAGAAGGAAGGCAATGCCTGGCTCAACCCCCAAGGCCGCGGGAAATTGGGTTGGGAAGAACAACCGTATTGGTTGAAAGGCTACCTTCAATGCGCCTATCTTCTTGGCCGTCCTAAGATGATCCAGGAAGCACGGGTTTGGATCGAAGGGGCGATCCGAAGCCAACAACCGGACGGATGGTTTGGGCCGGGGGAAGGACGAACCGGGGTGGCCACCCGACTGAAAGGCCGGGAAGACCTTTGGCCCAACATGATTATGCTCTTTTGTCTCCAGTCCTATTACGATGTGAGTCAGGATCCTCGGGTGATCCGATTGATGACCAACTACTTCGGTTACCTCCTACGGGTACCGGAAGAGAAATTCCTTCTTGGCTATTGGCCCAGGATGCGGGCAGGAGATCTCCTCTACAGCGTCTACTGGTGTTACAATCGGACGGGCCTTCCCTGGCTCCTTCAGTTAGGGGAAAAGATCCATCGTCATGCGGCTCGTTGGGACCAAGGGGTCATCAATTGGCATAATGTCAATATCGCCCAAGGGTTTCGGGAACCGGCAACGTTCTGGATGCAGTCCCATAACCCGGCAGACTTAGAAGCTACTTATCATGATTGGGAGACGGTTCGGATGATTTACGGCCAAGTGCCCGGAGGTATGTTTGGTGGGGACGAGAACTGTCGGCCTAACTACACCGGTCCCCGCCAGGCCATCGAAACCTGTGGGGTCGTGGAAGAGATGCTCTCGGATGAGCTCTTACTCTCCATCACGGGAGACCTGATCTGGGCGGATCGATGCGAAAACGTCGCGTTCAATACTTTCCCGGCGACCATGACCCCGGATCTCAAGGCCCTCCGTTACCTCACCGCTCCCAATCAACCCCAAAGCGATCACACCAGCAAATGTCCCGGCGTCCAAAACTGTGGGCCAATGTTCCAGATGAACCCCCACATCCACCGCTGCTGCCAGCATAACTCCGGCCACGGCTGGCCCTATTTCATCCGCCATCTCTGGTATGCAACCCCGGATAACGGCCTGGCCGCTGTGCTTTACAGCCCTTGCACGGTCCAAGCCAAAGTCGGCGACGGCACCACCGTTTCCATCGCAGAAAACACCCGTTACCCCTTTGAAGAACAAATCGAATTTGTCCTTTCGGCGCCCAAACCGGTTCGATTCCCCCTTTACCTTCGCATTCCAGGGTGGTGTGCCCAGCCCGTCTTAAAACTCAATGGCAAACCCATCCCCTTCATGCCTCGACGCCTTGCCTTTGTCCGGATCGAACGGACTTGGCAAAACGGCGACCGAATCCAATGGATCCTTCCGATGACCATCGAGATCCATCGTTGGGCCGCGAACCACAATACCGTATCTGTTTCCCGAGGCCCCCTGACCTTTTCTCTTAAAATTAAAGAGCGTTATGTCCGCAGCGGTGGGACCGACCAATGGCCGGCTTGGGATATCTTCCCCGACAGCCCCTGGAAT
>CAZBKV010000137.1:5281-6945 GCA_964492575.1 uncultured Verrucomicrobiota bacterium
GCCCATGGAATTACGGACTGGTTCTCCATCCGGAAAATCCCAGTGCAGGATTCACCGTCGTTCGTAAACCCTGGCCGAAAGATGACCAGCCCTGGCGATGGAACACAGCCCCTATCGAGTTGAAGACTACTGGTCGAAGAATTCCGGAATGGACCCTGGATAACCGGGGACTTGTCGAAGAAGTTCAAGACAGTCCCGTCGCCTCCGATCAACCCGATGAAACCATTACCCTCATCCCCATGGGAGCCGCACGACTTCGAATCTCCGCTTTCCCGGTCATTGGCACCGGTCCTTCCGCTCATCACTGGAAACCGCCGGCCAGCCGCTACATTTCCGCCTCCCATTGCTGGACCTTTGATACGGTAGAGGCCCTCGAGGATGGTATTCTCCCGAAAAGTTCTGGCGACACCTCGATCCCACGATTCACCTGGTGGAGTCATCGGGGCACGAAAGAATGGATCGAACGCCGGTTTCCCAAACCGCGCCGGATCTCCCAGATCGCCATTTATTGGTTCGACGACACCGGTCGGGGCAGTTGCCGGGTCCCTGCTTCCTATCGCATCCTCTACCGCGACAACGGGGAATGGAAACCAGTGCCTAATCCCCGAGGGCTAGGAGTGGAAAAAGACCGATTCAACATCACTCGATTCGATCCGGTCGTAGCCACCGCTCTCCGCGTCGAGGTTCAACTCCGCCCCGGTTACTCCGCCGGGATCCTGGAATGGAAGATCGAATAAAATACCGATTCTATCCTACACCTCGCCCAGCATGGTGCTCAAATAAGGAACATCCACTGCCCACAGCGCCCAAGTAGGAAAACCACTTGGCAAAGGATGATTCTCTTCGTATGGAGGAGAAGCGATGGAGACAAATCGATTCCAGCCAGATGCAACCATTCTTCGGTGGATTCAAAAGTGTCGTAGTGTGTTCGAGGAAGGACTGCGTCTCTCAAAACCCCCTGCTCGAAAATCCACTCCCCCAACCGACCCGCACGCACCTACAATTTTGCTCTTCTCTCCTCACCCGGATGATGAAACGATCACTGGACTGCTTGCACTGCGTTTAAAATGGGAGGCCGGCTGGCGAGTAGTCAACGTTCCTGTCACTTACGGCCGTCACCTCCATCGTCGAGAAGCTCGAAAGAAAGAACTTCAAGAAGCTTGTGCCCGACTCGGTTTTGAAATTCTCCCGTTGACAGAGGATGGCCTGGAGTACCCCAACATTCAGGACAGAGAAACGCATCCTCAAGAGTGGCAGCATGGGGTGCGTCTGATCGCCGAAGCCCTGCGGCAAGTCCATCCTACCGTGATCCAATTCCCTCATGCTAACGATTTCCATCCTGCCCATCGCGGCATCCACGCCATGGTAATCGACGCCTTAAAAAGCATGCCCAGCAAATGGACCTGTTACACCGTGGAGAGCGAATTTTGGACCCCGATCGATCAACCCAACCTTCTGGTAGAGGCAACAGAAGAACACCTTGCCTGGATTATTGAAGGGGTACTCTGTCACGAAGGAGAAGTCGCTCGCAATCCATATCATGCCCGACTGCCTGCCTGGATGGCCGACAACGTACGACGCGGAAGCGAAGTCGTAGGCGGTGCAGGGGCTACTGCGGTTCCGTTTGCCTTTGGGGTGGTTTACCGAATTCGACGTTGGAGGAA
>CAZBKV010000138.1:0-328 GCA_964492575.1 uncultured Verrucomicrobiota bacterium
GTCTATGTTAAGTACCGATGTTGGGCAAATGAGCGTGCTGCGGCTTGAGGACAAGCCGCCCTACCTGCCAAAGGGCATTCGGAGGGTTATTTGAGGTAGGGCGCGTTGTCCTCAACGCGCCGTAAAATGGAAAACGGAATTTATTGCGGCGGCCTGGGGACAGGCCGCTCTACTTTTTTCTTGTCTTTGGGTGCAGAAATTTGATGGATGCCTTTGTAAAAAAACAAAGGAAGCGAGAGGGCGGATGGAACTGAAAATTTCTTTGATTGATACACATGCTCATCTGACCTTTGCTCCGCTTCGTTCCCAGGTGGCGGATATTTTGGCG
>CAZBKV010000138.1:338-901 GCA_964492575.1 uncultured Verrucomicrobiota bacterium
GCACGGGCGGCCGGGGTCCATGCAGTGATTACGCTGGGAGTGAATGAGGAATCGTCTCGGGAATGTGTGGCGTTGGCGGAGCGGTTTCCGGAGGTCTATGCGGCGGTGGGTTGGCATCCTTCGGAAGCCGAACGGGTGCCGGCGGATTTTCTCGAGAAGTTAGGGGAGCTGGCCGGGCATCCGAAAGTGGTGGCGATTGGAGAAATTGGGATCGATTTTTACCGGGGGTTCTCCGAATCAGATCCGCCGGAACAGCGGGAAAAGCGGGCTCGGCGCCAGAGGGAGGTCTTTGAAGCGCAACTTCGATTAGCCGCAGAGATGGGCTTGCCGTGTGTGGTGCACAGTCGGGCGGCGTTTGCGGAGGTGATGGAGTGGACAAGACCGTTTGTGTCGATGGTCCCTATTGTCTTACATTGTTTTGCTGAAGGGCCGGAGGAAGTCCAGACAGCGGTTGAGGTGGGTTTTTGGGTAAGTTTTACGGGGATTGTGACGTACAAGAGTGCTCGGGATGTCCAGGCTGCGGTACGGGCAGTTCCAGCGGATCGATTTTTCCTGGAGACGGA
>CAZBKV010000138.1:911-6924 GCA_964492575.1 uncultured Verrucomicrobiota bacterium
GATGCACCGTTTTTGGCGCCAGTTCCGCATCGGGGGAAGGTCTGTGAACCGGCTTTTGTGCTTCATACGGCTGAGCAGGTGGCCCGGCTTCGTGGGGTCTCTTTGTCAGAATTGGCAGCCAGAACGACGGAGAATGCCCAGCGATTTTTCTCCCGAATGGGAAGGGGCTCTCTTTGAGTCGACAGGGGGATCCGGAAAGCAAGTGGAAAAAGCTTGGCTTAAGAGCGGCGGAATCGTCAAATAGAAGGGCCATGCAACAACCGGTTTTGGTACGAGTCGTTGGGTGGAGCAGTTTTTTCCTAGCCTTCGTGGCCTTTGCGGGGCAGTGGGTCGTTGACTCCCCGAATGGGAATGTGGAGGTGGTTGTTCGGACGACGCCATCGGCGCCGGACGGGACGGTAGGGCTGGAGTTTCAAGTGCTTCGAAAGGCGGCCCAGGGGCAGACGGTTCGAATGTTGGGACCGGGTGCGTTGGGGTTTGTGTTTGATCGGGCTCCGCAGGCGGATCGCATCCAGAGGGTTCAAGCCGGGCGACTTCGGGAAATCACCCATTTGTATACGCTACTGCACGGAAAGCGGCGTCGATGTCGGAATCGAGGTCGGGAATTGACCCTTCATTGCCAAAGTGTGGGAGGGATTCAGTGGGATTTGGTGGTTCGAGCTTACAACGATGGGGTGGTGTTTCAGTATCGGTTTTTAGAGCCGAAGGGATGGATCGGCGAAGTACTGAAGGAACAGACGGTATTTCGTTTTCCTTCCAAGGCTCGGTTGTGGATGGCACCGGCGGCGAAGATCACGAAGTACAGCCCTGCCTATGAGGAGTATTATCGGAACGGGATTCCGCCGACGGCTGAGTCTCCTTATGGACTAGGATGGTCGTTCCCGGTGTTGTTTGAGGTGCCGGGGGGATGGGGATTGGTGACGGAATCGGGATATTTCCCGCAGGCTTATGGGAGTCGATTGGCGAGTGTTCCTCGGGATGGTGGCTATCGGGTTGAGCTGCCGAGCCCGGAGGAAGGTAATGGGTATGGTCGGGCACGGCCGCAGGTACGGTTTCCCTGGACGACGCCATGGCGCGTTGTGATTGTGGGGGATCGGCCCGGAGCGATTGTGGAATCGACGCTTGTGACCGATGTAGCGCCGCCGTGCCGTCTGAAGCAGACCGATTGGATTCGGCCGGGTCGGGTGGCGTGGAGTTGGTGGAGTGATCCGAAGAGCCCGTTGGATGCAGAGAAGCAGAAGCGATTCATCGACCTGGCGGCCGAGATGGGGTGGGAATACGTGTTGGTGGATGCGAACTGGACGCGGATGGAACGGGGGAACCTGTTTGAGGTTCTGGAATATGCGAAACAGAAAGGGATTGGGGGCTGGCTTTGGTACAATTCGGGAGGGCCGCACAATGTGGTGACGGAAAAACCGTGCGGGATGATGTTTTTCCGGTCGGTTCGTCGATTTGAGATGGATTGGTTGAAGAAGATTGGGGTTTGTGGGGTGAAGGTGGACTTTTTCCAGAGCGATAAGCAGGAGATCTTTCGGTTGTACCAGGAGATTTTGGAGGATGCGGCCCGAGCGAGATTGATGGTGAACTTTCATGGGTGCACGCTCCCGCGGGGTTGGGAACGGGCCTATCCCAATTTGATGAGTATGGAGGCGGTTCGTGGGGAGGAGTGTTATATTTACGATTCAGAGTATCCCGATCGAGCCCCGGTGCAGAATACGATTTTGCCGTTTACTCGGAATGCGGTGGGGCCGATGGATTATACGCCGTGTGGGTTTACGGATCGGACGTATCGGCGGAAGACGACCTGGGCGCATGAGTTGGCGTTGACGGTGTTGTTTGAGTCGGGGTTGTTGCATTTTTGTGATGCACCGCGGGGCTATCATCAGCTTCCGGAGTTTGCACGGGCGTTTTTACAAGAGGTTCCGGTCGTGTGGGATGAGGTTCGGGTTTTGGACGGGGAACCGGGGCGGTTTGTGATTCTGGCTCGGCGAGCCGGTTCGAAGTGGTACGTAGCGGGGGTGAATGGGACCTCACAGCCTCAGCGGTGGCAGGTGAACCTTTCTTCCTTGCTTTCTGGGAGAAAGGCTACGATGCGATGGATCCAGGATGGGAGAAGCCGAACGGAGCTGGAGAAGCGTTCGGTAGAGGTGGATCCTGATCATTCGGTCTTATCGATTTCTGTTCTCCCGCGGGGAGGATTTGTTGGTGTGCTTTCCCCTTAACGTCTAGTTGGGGGGGACGATTCAGTGGAATAGGAAAGGAGGTTCCTCTCTGTTAGCGATGGAGAGGTAAAAGGGGGATTTTTTTGACATTTTCAGAGAGGTTTGGCAGGCTGATGGAGTGGAATTGTGAGTGAGGGGATTTGAGTCGGGGCCGTGGAGGCGGCATCCGAGAAGGGAAGGTGTTTGTAAAGATTGGAGTGAAATTACACAAAACGGGGGAAGTGAGCGATGGATGAACAAAACAAGAACTTATTAGTCCTCCAGATGGGGGGGCCTCGCCCGGCGATTAATGCTGCGTTGGCGGGGATCATCCTCACTGCGGGACAATATGAGGAGATCACGGAGGTGTATGGTGTTCGGAACGCTCCCCTGGGATTGGTCCGGGAGGAGTTGGTGGATTTGTTGGAAGAGAAACGGCCGACGGTTCAACAGATTCAGACCTTAACGGTTCCGGCGTTGGGTTGTTCGTTGTGGGGGGTGAGCCCTCAGCTTGAGACGGAGTTGGAGCAATATGAGGAGGAGATCTTTCGGGTTTTAGAAGCTCACGAGATCCGGTATTTCATTGCGATTGGGGGCATAGAAGCGGTGCGGCTTTGCCGCTTTGTCCATAAAGCCGCTCAGAACCGAGGATATGAAGTGATGGTGAACGCGATTCCAGTAAGCCCGGCGAATGATCTTCCCTACACAGAGCATTCTTTGGGATACGGTTCGTATATTCGGCAGGCGATGTTGTTCCTACGGATGTTAGAGCGGGATTTGGCCCTGCGGCCGAAAGGAGAGGTTCCATGCTGTATTGTGGAGACGGGGGGATGGACGACCGGATGGGAATCGTTGGGACCGGCTTGTTTCAGCCGGTTTGCCAGCGAGGTGCCGGTGAAGGCCTTGATTCCGGAAGTGCCGATGGACGTCAAGGAGGTCGCAGAGCAGATGGCCAGTCTGATTCGGGAGCATGGTTCTGCGATCCTCTTGGTGCCAGATGGAATGCGGAACAAGGATGGTTCGTTGTGGGCTCGGGAAGGGTTTGGTTGGGATTATTTTGGCCAGAGCGTGGGACAGAGTGCTGGAGCGGTTTTGGTGGAGGTGCTCCAGTCGAAGATCTCCGGGTTTGTGAGTCGATTGCGATTGCCCACGTTGATCCGATGGTGGAGTGCTCCTTCCAGCGGGACGGATATTGAGGAGACGTTCCGGTGTGGTCGGACGGTGGTGGAGGCGTGTATTAACCAGCAGACCGGGTTGATGGCGAAGGTGCGACGAGAGTCGGTGAAGCCGTATCGGAGCACGATTTTGTTCCATCCGTTGGATGAGGTTTTGGCAGGGACCAATCCGGTGCCAAAGGAATGGTATGATGATTTAGATTGGCGGCCGAAGGATGCCTTCTGGCGGTATGTGGAACCGATTTTGCAAGGAGACGCCCCGGCGGCATTCCAACGGGGGTTACCGAAGAGCGTGGGATTACAGTTGGTTCCGGTGACCCCGCGTGTCCACTCGCAAGCCATTTAAGTTTTGGGGAGACATTCCTCAATGGATTTTTCACCGCGCTTTTCCAGAGAAAGGAAAGCGCGGTTTTTGTATTCGCAGGGCACGAAGAGGTTCGCAGAAGGGTGGGAAAAGGCTAAGTACCGATTCGGCGGAGGCGATAGAGGAGGCGTCGATAGAATTGTTTCCATCGGGGAAGAGGTTGGACCGGATCCGGTGGTAAGGAAGGGAGTTGGCCTCGCGGCTTCCAGGAACGTCGCAGAGCTTCGTGGACCCAATGTTTGTTGTGATAGATTCGGACGCCGTCCAACGAATGGACACGAGGCCACCCGATCGGTTTGGGGCCAAGGGAAGCCCGGAAGTTGTACTGGCAGGGCAGGATGACTACTTGGTTGAAGTAGTGGGCGTGAAGGACCTCGTTAAGGGAGAGTTGATCATCTACGATGTTTCGGAATCGGGCTCGACCTCGTTGCAGGATCTCCTGACGGATAGGCCGAGATTGAGCCACATCCCAAAACGTGACACCTGCATTGAAGAAGTTGGTTGTGTAAAGACCATGGTCAAGATAGCGTCCCCCACCATGCTCCACGCAAACTCCAACCGCTGCCCCTCGAAGAAGACTCGGAATCGGCTCTAGGGGCTGTAGACAGGCCACATCCAATCCATCGACCACAAGACAGTAATCTACCCCTAATTCATCGATCAATTCCCAGCGTCGATAATCGGCCTCGCGCATCGGATGGGAAAACCTCGGATCATGAGGACGGAGGTGGTAATGGATTTCGGGGAATCGGCGTTTTGGAAGGTGATCGCCTAGAATAAACGCATGCAGTTCTAAGAAGGGGGCCTTCCGAAAACTAAGGAAGGTTTCATCCAGCCGTTCTGCATGGGAACCGTAGACCACGGTCACTACGGCCTGGCGGACGTTAGGATTGGGATTCGCTGTGGAAATTCCAGAGTTCATGAATCAAACCTTACTTTTGTTTGTTCCTCACCGGCTGGTACCATCGACGATTCCGAAAAGAAAATTTTCGATAGAACCGGACCGTGCGGAAAGGATCGAGAATCCCGCAAAGACGCGGGAACGTCTCCCGAAGCCACCTCTCCGAGAACTGTTTCCGAAGGATTTCCACCCATCGAGCCACCGCCCCGGTTGCAGTTAAGGGATGCTCAGCTTTCTTTTGTTGCCATTGGGGGAGATAGTCACTCTGTTGAGGAAAGCGGGTAAAAGGAGGGGTTTCCCGTTCTTTCTCCGCTTCTACGAAGAGGAGGGTAGGCCGATGGTTCACCAGGAGCACCCGTTCCCCGACCTGTGCCGGATCGGCCACGGTATAACGACGGCTGCGGATTGGGAATGGGTAGGGAATTCCAAAGAACGAGCCATAGCCTTCTGTATCCACGGCTATATGCATACGAAGGATTCGAAAGCCGTTTTCCGGGGAAAAGACACGCCAAAAGAGCTCCGGGCTGAATTGGTAAAAACCGTGGCCACAATAGTTATTCGTCGGTGTAAACAAGAAAACCCGGCCGCCGACACGAACCAGAGCCATCACGTTCTCCAGGGCTCTTCGAATGTCAAAGATATGTTCCAAGGTTCCCCCGTCGAGGACAAGGTCGTACCGCCCATACCAATCCTCTGGGATGGGTTGATTGAGATCATGAATGCGCTCTGCTCCTTCGTAGTCCGAAACATCGCAGGCTTCGACTTGCTCGACTCCGATAAGCTGAAGCATTGCCTTCAGACGCCATGGGGCGATGGCAAGGCGGTGGATTGCGGTTTGATCGGAGATTTGGGAGTGGAGGAGTTGATGCTGTCGGAGGAGTTGGACGATCCGTTCGGGAGCAACCCATAGGCCTTGTTTCCCGAGCGTAAGAATACGGTGAGGGATCGGCCGTTGGGCTAATCCCTCCAGAAAAAATTCCAACGTTTGTCTGGTAAGTCCCATCTCGTTCGATTCTTTGTAGCTCATGAGGATCGGGGGTACTGCGTCGAAATCAAGCCTTTTGCGCTTCGGTCGCCGATGTCGCGACGCTCGTAAGAACATAGCCTGGCAAGGGGAATCCCTTCCCTTCCGGCGGGAAAGCGGCAGGGTTCAGAGGTGAAAAGCTTGGTTCGAATGAAGGAGGGAGAAAAGAGATCTCGAAAGGAAGGAGGTATCCATCAAATTTCTGCCCTCAAAGGGAGGGATAAGAAAGAGAAAACAAAAGGTAGGGTGGTCTGTCCCAGGCTGCCACATGAAAATTCGTCCCCTTCTCCCCGGCGCGCTGAGGACAGCGCGCCCTACCTAAAATTTCTCCTTCAGAGGGTGGTTGTT
>CAZBKV010000139.1:0-6919 GCA_964492575.1 uncultured Verrucomicrobiota bacterium
GTCTCCTGGGAGGGGAATTAAGCCTGGGTTTCGAACGGCTCCCAAGACTCGGACATAGGTAGGACGATATTGTTTTACAGTAACGATCACCTGGGGATCCACAAAGTAATCTTTCTTAAGAAGGGTTTCCAATTTCTTTTTTAACTCCAAAGGAGTCAACCCAGCGACTTTAACGACATCCAAAAAGGGGAATTGGATTTCTCCACTAGAAGAAACCCGAAACTCCGTTTCAAGGCCTGTTTCTCCAACGATGGTGATGCTTAAGATATCTCCTGGTTCAATCTTTCGATCAGGATTAGGAATCCCAGCAGGGGAAGGGGTTTTGAGAGAGGAGGAGGTTTGAGTGGTTGTCGATACAGAGGACTTGCTTGGCGAGGAAGTCTGATTCGAGGTTGATTGAGTATATCCCTCTAGCGTTCCCAACCTGAATGCTATCACGATAAGGGAAATCCAAAAAAATCTGTTAAGCCTTTTCCCCCACCCTCGATTTAGGCTAGAACCCAAAGACCGAACTGATAAAAATCTGATGTGCATCATAGTCATTCCACCATCCGGTTCCACTTCTTTTTTCGTATTCATACTGGGCACCTACTCCCCACCATACGTAAATTCGATAGATTGCACTGAGCGTGATATCCCAGTACTCACTGGTACGATGTCTCCCACCACTGTATTCATTTATACCATATCTTCCTTGGAGCTGCAATGCGATTGGGTGCTGAACCCCTACAATTTGGGATACTGTTATTGTTACATAATTATTGACGTAGGAAGTTCGACTCCAACTGACGGAAGTAGTGGTAGATCTGCTAAAGCTAGCGCTTATTTTGGTTCGATCTCGAGGCTGCCATGTTAACGAAATGGAAGCTGAGGGACTGTCCGGCGCCGACGCCCCATTCTCGTATTGTGCAAACTCATATCCTACCCGCACCGTCCCGTGAATCTTTGGCGTCAGCTCCCCTGAAAGTCCTACAGAAGTTCGTACGATCTCCAAATCCGGAGGGGACTGTCGCCAAGGTAAGTTAGGGGTAAGGCTTTCTCGACGGTAGGCGACTTCTCCAAAGAGCTGATGTTTCGGCGTTACGGAATATCCGAATCCTCCGCCCACTTCCCAATCCAGTCGATCCCCATAACTGGTCCCGCTTTCATAATCGTTCCCCCTGACTCTTCCAAAACCGTAGAGATCACTCTTTGCGGTTATATCGTAATCAATTCGCTCCGAAACGTTGTAGATAGTCCGATTCCTTTTTTTGATCCGCCTTAAATAGATATCGTATAAGAATCTTTCCCAGCCACTAAATACAGAAGAGGCAAAATTTACGCTTCCTGAGGTAGAAGATCGAATCCGAGCCCCTGCATAAGTAATATGACCAGACAGGGTATGATCGACCGCGTTCAACTCGCTTTGATCGGCGTAAAAGAGAGAGCGTGCAGTATAGGTAACGTCAGCTTGAAGCACACCACCAGGATGGCCTAATCGAGCCTCTACAGAAGGAGCAATCACCGTAACCCAGTCCGACCTCCGAGGGATAATCTTTCCATCCCCCCGAGTTACGTTATCTGAATATGCTTCACCCATTATTACCCGAGGGTGAAGCACCACCGGGCCAGCACTAATGGAGAAGAGATCTTCCGGCACAAGTCCATGCGCCGAGAAGCCGCCTACGGTACATCCGGCAAGGAGCGCTACCCCTTTAGAGAGAGATGAGGTAGTGGATCGTCTCTTTCGTTTTCGCGATTTTTTTGCCATTCTCTATGTTTTTGTTAACTTCCCTTTCATACTTCGCCATTTGGACGACATTGCCAAGCTTGAAGAAAGTGATTTCTTCGGGCAAGTCGATTTTTATCGAATTTTCCAAGGAGAGGAAGAAAATGATGAGGGAAAGGAATCGGGTTGGAACCAAAGCAATGAAGGAGGAGTGAATGGAAGCGGCATTCCTATCGATTGCGATCGGTCTGTGTGCAGGAATGGTGAGTGGATTTTTCGGGATTGGAGGGGGAGTGGTGATGATCCCGGCGATGATTTTTTTTCTTCATTTAGAGCCCAGGATTGCTGCGGGGACATCGCTAACAATCATGATTCCTACGGTGTTAATGGGGGTAGCGGCTCATTGGCATTTTCATCATGTCCATTGGCGGACGGTGTTGTGGATTGCACCTGCGGCGGTGATTGGGACTTTGATTGGGAGCAATCTGACCGAGGTAGTCTCCAATAACGTTATCCGAAGGGCCTTTGCCTTTCTCCTTATCGCCGTAGCGATCCGAATGATCTGGGGAAAGTAATCGTCCCAATTTTGACGCGAAAGGGAAATTGAACGCTTGCATCTCTATGCCGATTCTGCCACTATTAGAAACAGCTGGGCGCGGTTAGCTCAGAGGAAGAGCACTTCCTTGACGCGGAAGGGGTCGCAGGTTCAAGTCCTGCACCGCGCACCATTTTCTTTTTGCCCGGATTCGGCTCTCCCCGGTAAGGAAAGAAGGTTATGAGAATGGATTTATCCGGACAGTGGGTTCTGATTACGGGGGCTTCCAGCGGTTTTGGAGCCGCTGGGGCATTGGCATTTGCTCGGGAGAAAACCCGTTTACTGCTAGGGGCTCGACGGGTAGAGCGGCTGGCCCAAGTGGCCGAACAAGCCCGGCAAGCGGGGGCCACGGAGGTTCATTATCACTATCTTGATGTAACTCGGACGGATTCCGTCGAAGAATTTGCCCGATGGGTCCGGGAACGAACGGATCAGGTCCACGTCCTCATCAACAACGCCGGTGGGGCGTTGGGGCTGGACCCGGTTGTAGAAGGGAAAGATGAGGATTGGGAGACGATGTTTCAGACGAATGTGCTTGGGATCCTCCGAATGTGCCGGGCCATTTTACCTCTTATGATTCCCCACAACTTCGGAACCATCATCAATATCGGCTCCATTGCCGGTCATACGGCTTATGAGGGAGGCAGTGCCTACTGCGGAGCCAAGGCGGCCGTACGACAGATTACCCGAACGCTTCGGCTTGAGCTGTGCGGGACTGGAATTCGGGTAGGAAACATCGATCCGGGAATGGCGGAGACAGAGTTTTCCATCGTTCGTTTCAAAGGAGACAGGGAACGTGCCGCAAAAGTATACGAAGGAGTAGAACCTTTGCGGGCTGAAGACATTGCCGAGGCGATGGTATGGGTTGCGAGTCGACCGCCTCATGTTTGTATTGACGAGATGGTGATCAAGTGCACGGACCAGGCAGAGGTGTACAAGGTCCATCGTCGAATTTCGGGAAAATCCTCCTAGGAAAATTCCTCTTGGAAAAATCTGAACAGCCTTCCCCTTTATGCCACGGTTTTGGCCTTGCCGGCGCGGGCTTCGAGGAATTCTTTCAGCTTTTTCGCCATGACGGGGCCAAAGCCGGGAAGTTTTGCAATCTCTTCCACCGAGGCTTCCCGAATCCGTCGAATCGAGCCGAAGGTCTCCAAAAGCGTCTTCTTCCGCACTTCTCCGATCCCAGGAAACTCGTCCAAGATACTCTCCCGAATCCGGCGCAGCCGTAGCTCGGCGTTGTAGGTATGTGCAAAGCGATGGGACTCATCTCGCACACGTTGGAGCAATCTGAGCGCCCCGGAATTCTGCGGCAAACGAATTGGTTCTGGTTCACCGGGTTTATAAATCTCCTCAAATTCCTTAGCCAGGCCGATGATAGGAATGTGCTGGAGACCGAGCTGCTGGAGCTCTGCAAGAGCGGCATTGAGCTGGCCTTTACCGCCGTCAATGACGATTAAGTCCGGCAATCGTTTCTGTTCCGACAAAGGACTTCCTTTAGGAACAGGTCGTCCTTCTCGAACCGCGCGGCTGACTTCTTCGACATGTCGCTGGAGTTCCTGTGGAGAGGCCTCGCCGCTGTCTTCGTCTTTGGGAGGATTGGGTTCCTGGATTTCCCGGAGGAGTCGGCTGTAGCGACGTCGGATCACCTCGGCCATGCAGGCAAAGTCGTCCTGGCCTTCGACAGTCTTGATTCGGTAACGACGGTATTGGGACCGATCGGGTCGCCCTTTCCAGAAACTGACCATGGAAGCGACCTTAAAGGTGCCGCTGATGTTCGAAATATCGAAACCTTCGATTCGAAGCGGTGGGGCAGGTAATCCAAGCACCTCGGCCAACTCTTGAAGTTCCTGTTCGGGATTCAGGACGAGCGGAAGCTTATACGGAATCCGCTCGAACCGTTCTGTTTTACTGAGCGTACGTCGCAGATCTTGAATCAGATCCCGCAACTCCGCGGCCTTTTCGAAATTCAGTTCCGCTGCCGCCTTCCGCATCTCTTCCTCTAGCTCTCGGGCCATCTCTTCACAATGGCCTGCCAGGAAATCACAAGCAGCCTTGACCTGCATCTTGTACTGCTCCGGGGTGACCTTCCCGATACAAGGGGCCGAGCAGACCTTCAGATGGGCATAAAGACAGTGTTTGTAGTCGTGCTCGGTGGGATGTAAGGCCTTGCAGCCGCGGAGATGGAATTTCTTTCGGATCAGATTTAAGGTTCGACGTAAAGCTCCAGAACTGGGGAAGGGACCAAAGTAAAGGGACCCATCGTCCACTTTAATCCGGGTTAAGGTAAATCGGGGGATCGGATCGTTAAGATTGACTTTGATCAGGAGGAACCGTTTGTCGTCCCGGAAAGAGACGTTATACCGAGGTTTCAGTTCCTTGATCAGCTTTCCTTCTAGAAGAAGAGCCTCTGGCTCCGAGCGAACGATATGGACATCAAAGTCGTGGATCGCCTCAATGAGAGCCCGAAACTTCGGCTCCCACATCATGCGCCGGGAGGGCTGGAAGTATTGGGAAACGCGGCGTTTTAGGTCCCGCGCTTTCCCCACGTAGATCACCCGTCCAAAGCGATCCTTCATCAAATACACTCCCGGCTTATGAGGGAGTTGGCTCAGTTTTTGGCGGATGTGTTCCGGCACATTCATGCTGCAGGAAAAAATAAAGGACGAAATCTGAGCCGGAGCAAGCGGGTTTCCAAACCGCGAATCGCCAGTCCCGCGGAATTAAAAACAAGAGCCTAGACCACCCGACCGAAGCGACGTTGCCGGCGGGTGTACTCTTCCAGCGCAGCGTAGAAGTCGGCTTTCCGGAAATCGGGCCAGAGCACAGGGGTGACGACGAATTCGGTGTATGAACATTGCCAGAGGAGGAAATTACTTAGACGGAGTTCGCCGCTGGTACGGATCAGTAAATCTGGATCCGGCATGTTGTGAGTCCAGAGATGTTGGGCAAAAAGATGTTCGTTAATCTCTTCCGGATCCAGAACCCCTTCCTTGACCTTGCGGGCGATGCTGCGAGCAGCTTCGACGATCTCCACCCGACCGCTATAACTAAGGGCCAACGTAAGGGTCAGCCCATTATTCTTCGAAAGGGCTTCGATGGTTTTGTGCAGCTGTTCCTGAACGAATTCGGGCAAACGCCAGATCTGGCCAATGGCCTGGAGCCGAATGTTTGCCTTGGTCAGTTCCCCGATCGCCTCCTTCAGGTAACGGGCCAAATAATTCATTAACGTATCGACCTCTTCCTTAGGCCGATTCCAATTCTCGACGGAAAAGGCATAAAGCGTGAGATATTTGATTCCTAGCTCTCCGGCGGTTCTCACCACCTCCTTTACCGATTCTGCGCCGCGGCGATGGCCTTCTACGCGAGGCAGTCCATGACGTTTGGCCCAACGGCCGTTGCCGTCCATGATAATCGCTACATGCGTAGGAAGCGAGGAAAGGGCCTCCGGGCTTAGGGAAAGAGATTTGTCTTTCTTCCCAGATTCTTTCCCGAGTTTCAGCGATTTCTTTCCGTGCTTTGTACGCTCTTTTGCCATATACGAAGAGCTTCCCTCTCTGCGCATACCATCCACGCAGGAAGGAAGAAGATCAACCGGACTTTACAGGGGGAGCCTTTTGCGATCCGTAACTTTTTAAGTAACCCAGATGGTCTGCTCACGCTCTGGGCCTACGGAGACAAGGAAAATCGGCGCTTCTACCAACCGGCTTAAGGTCTCCAAGTAACGTCGGCACCGGGCTGGCAAGTCGTCCCAATCTCGAGCGTGCGTGATAGAGGATTGCCATCCGGGAAACTCCCGATAGATCGGCTCACAACGGGCCAGGGCCTCCGCATCCGAAGGGACGTAGTCGATTCGTTTTCCATCCAATTTGTAAGCCACACAGACCTTAATCCGGTCTACCGTGTCCAATCCGTCCAGATTCGTGACCGCTAGGGCTGTGATTCCGTTGACTCGAACGGCGTGGCGAACCAGCACAGCATCAAACCATCCACAGCGCCGCGGTCGGCCGGTAGTGGCTCCAAACTCCCGGCCTAACGAATGCAACAGATCCCCCAGCTCCTTATTTTCCGTCGGGAACGGTCCGCTTCCCACCCGCGTCGTATAGGCCTTCATAACCCCGACGATACGATGAATCTGGTTGGGTGGGATGCCTGAGCCGGTGCAGGCACCGCCGGCCGTGGTATTGGAAGAAGTCACATAAGGATAGGTGCCGTGGTCAATGTCCAGGAAGGTTCCCTGGGCACCTTCGAACAGGATCCGTTTTCCTCGCCGGAGAGCTTGGTGGAGGAAGTGGACCGTGTTGATAATATGGGGACGAAGGCGTTCGGCCGCCGCTTCATACTCGGGAAACGTCTTGGCGAAAGAACAGATCGGGGCCTTGTAGAGTCGAAGGATCCGGTTAGCTTCCTGCACCCTCGCCCGAAACCGTGCCCGAAACCGTTCCGGGTCCAACATCTCTCCCATTCGTAAGCCGACCCGCAACGCTTTGTCTGCATACGTTGGTCCAATCCCGCGTCCGGTCGTCCCAATCCGCCGTTTTCCGCGGGCAGCCTCGCGTGCCACATCCAACAACCGATGAAACGGAAGCACCATATGGGCGGCATCACTGATCCAGAGA